>CAYHAT010000144.1:0-8329 GCA_964354675.1 uncultured Actinomycetota bacterium
TTTGTAGCGATAATTGATGTTGAAGGGGCGGGCCTTGATGGCCCCGCAGGCGGTGAAAGCCTCGACATACTGGTTGCAGTTGCGCAGCATGATGCCCACGTTCTCGGACGCCTCGACCCCCAGGGAGAGGAGGGCGTTGGCGGCGCGGTTGACGTTCAAGTGAAGGTCGCGCCAACTGAGGCGCGTTTCGTCCCAGATGATCGCGGGCCGCTCGGGCACCAGGCGCGCATTGCGCTCGATGGCGCTGTGCAGGGTCCGCTTATTGCCTTTCCCCTCAGCGATCGTTTTCAAATCCCTGGTTGAAGCCCATCGCTCGTAAACTTTCTTCTCAGCGATCGTCATCACCCCCTTAATTAAAGGCCGAGAGGCCCAGGATGTCCCGGGCCACGATGAGTTTCTGGATCTGGGTGGTCCCGTCCGGGATGGTGAACATGCGCGCGTCGCGGAAGAGGCGCTCCACGGGGAACTCCTCGGAGAGGCCGTTGGCCCCATGGATCTGTATCGCCTTGGAGGTGACCTCCACCGCCATCTCGGTGGCGTAGTACTTGGCCATACACGCCTCGCGGTCGCAGCGCTTACCCTGTTGCAGCAGGGAGAGGACGCGGTAGGCGAGAAAGCGGGCTGTGTCGATGGCCGTTGCCATATCGGCTATCATCTCCTGTATCATCTGGTGCTCGCCGATGAGCTTGCCCCACTGCCTCCTCTCCTTCGCGTAGGCCACGGCGTGATCGAAGGCGGCCTGGGCCATGGCCACCGCCCCGATGGCCATGGCGGTGCGCGCGTACTCGAAGCCCTGCAGGACCATGCCTAGATCACCCTTGCCGCTTTTGCTGCCGCTGCGCCTTATGCGGTTCTCCAGCGGGACGGGGCAGTCGCTGAAGTAGAGCTCCCCGGTGGGAAATCCCTTGAGGCCGATGTGAGGGAGCTCCGCAGATTCATAGGGAGATATCTCCCGGTCCACCAGCAGGACCCCCAACTCCTCACCGCTTCCTTCCCGGATGCGGCAGGTGACCATGGCCAGGTCGGAGATGTCGGCGCAGGAGATCCAGGTCTTGGTGCCGTTCAACACGTAATGATCCCCGTCCAGGACCGCGGTGCTCTGCACCCCGGCGGGATTGGAGCCCACATCGGGCTCGGTGATGGCCGTACAGCCCACTTTCTGGCCCGTAAACAATAGGGGCATATATTTGCCCTTCAGTCCTTTGCTGGCGAAAAGATGGAGGATCATGGCCGGCCCCAGGGCCATCCCGATGGTACAGGCCAGGGAGGGGTTGGCCTTGAAGATCTCCTCGATGAGTATCCCCAGCGAGATATAATCCAGGTCCGAGAAATCCATGCCCTCCGCAAGGCGCATCAACGCCGGGAGGAGGCCTTGCCATATCTCGCGATATTCTTCGCGTGTGATGGGCTTGTTGAAATCGTAGCGCTCGTTCAGCGGCAGGATCTCCCGGGCCGTGAAATCCCGGGCCATCTCGGCGATGAGCCGCTGTTCCTCGCTATAGTCTAAGAACATCCCCTCCCCCCTTCAGGTCATGGCGATGGAGATTCGGCCCCGGAAATGATGCAGAGAGTGGAGAAGCGAGGCCGCCTATCCATAAATGACTGGAATACTATATTGGTCATTTATAAATTAATACGGACCATACTTTTTGTCAAGAGTGGTATACTCCGCCCGTTAGATGATCCTCCCCCTTGACAGCATGGTCCGATCACACCACAATAACGGAGTTTTGAAGAATACGGCGGAGTCCCCCGCAACTCCGCCTCGGGGCCTCGTTGAGGCCCCTTCTTCTTTTCAGGGTGAAGGAGCGAGAGGGTGGAAGCGGGCATCACGGCCGCATAAAGCGTTCCCCCTATAGCGGCAGGGAAGATGGCGCCGGTGATCGTACCTGGCTCCGGAGCGCTTCTTACATCGGAAACCGGTAGGAAGGGCTAGAAAGAACAGTCTTAATCCTCAGGTTTATATCGCATCCTCGATGACCTGAGCCGCCTCGTTCCGCTCGTAGGCCTGCCTTAAGCGGTCATAGCTCTTGCGGCTGAAGGGGCAGACCTTGATGCAGACGGAACAGCCGAGGTAGAGGGAAAACCACGGCGCGCAGGCCGCGTTGTCGATGGTCGTGAACACACCGGGCGTATTGGGACGGGGTTCTTCGTAGATAGCCCCGCCCGGGCAGCACCTGACGCAGAGGTTGCAGCGGTCGCAGAAGTCGAGCACCCAGGAGTGCTGTTCTCCCCCCGTCCAGGGCATGTCCTCGAGGGGCACGAAGATGGCGCCTATACGCTGCCTCGGCCCGAACTCGGGGGTGATGAGCAATCCCTGGCGTCCCAGGCAGCCCATCCCGGCTCTGGACGCGAGGGCGGGATAGAGCACCAGGCCCATGAGGGGATGGCCCACCTGGCATGGTATCCCTTGCGCGCGCATGAAATCGGCCAGGCGGTTCATGGCATGGCCCAGGTTGGCATAGACCCTCAGCGTCTCGACGGATGCGGTGATATCCGGCGCGGTCTCCATGTCCGACCTCTTCATCTCCTGGGCGCAGACGATAGCGTTGGGGAACAGGATGCGCTTGCCCCGGAAGATGAACTCCGCCGGCACCGGCGTGAACCCCATGATGTCGATGCCCAGGTCGCGGGCTTTCTTTTTCAACTCGGTGTAGAAGGCGGGGTCTGCCCGGGTCTTGTCCAGGCACTCGTTTTCCCGCAGCGACCTGAAACTTCTCCTCACCCCGCGCGTCGTCTTGATGATGGCGGACATGGTCCCCATACCGTCGTCCAGCATGCGGTCGAGGTCGAGGTAGGGTTTTCTGTCCCCGGTCATCCGCGTTTCCGCCGCGACTTCGCTGAGCTTCAGGTCGAAGGGTTCCTCTTCGCGGCGCGGCGAGAGCGCGGAAGCGGGGGTGGCATGCGGGTGATACTCGCGCAGGTACTTTTTCTCGTATCCATGCATGTGGGAGAAGAGCATCTGGGGTATGGTGACCAGCGAGTACAGCACGCGATCTATGACTTCCATCTTTCAACCTCCATATATCTAAGGCTAAAGATATTATGGGCTAAGGATATTATCGCCGCTTGAGATCCGGAGTGAAAGGCCGAGCAGATTCCCCTCATCACCCTCAATATAAACCAGGTGGGATTCGATAAGAGTTAGTAGTTGTTCGCGCGGAGACGGACGGCGGCACCATTGCGGTGAAGACCAGTCCTCTAAAGGAGGGTTCTCGCTTCCGAAGGTTGTATTTAATATGTGGGACGTTAGGGCGAGGGATCGTGTGTCCGGGCGGCGTCGTCTATAAGTATGCAGGCCGAGAAGGCGGCGCAAAGAGAACCGAGATGCGGATGTCGGAAAAGGAAGAACGATAATGCGGGGCAGGAAGACAGCGGTCACTATCTGCGCGGTCATCTTATTTGCGTTGCTGCTTACCGTGCCCCTGCAATACCTGACCAGGAAAGAGGTCGTCGTAGGGCTCGGCTCCGAGTCGGCTCACAGCCACGCCCACGGCGAGGGTGAAGATACCCATGCCGATGAGGATTCAAGCGGGGAGGAAAACGGGCACATGCACGGCAACGAAGAGGGGCACCTTGCCACGGAGGTCCCACTGGGTGTTAACCTCATCCCCAATTACGGGTTCGAGGTGGGCACGCGCGAACAGGCATGGGGATGGTTCAAGGTGGGGGTCACCCAGGGAGAGACGGTCTATCGCGACGATGGCGTAGCACGTAGTGGACTGGCGAGCGCGGCGGTAAACACGAACGGTGCGACCATCGATGGTGCGGGGTGGTTGATGAGGCTTGATGAACTACCCCTGGACCACGTGGTGATCGCCGAGGGATACATCAAGACGGAAGGTTTTACCGGGGGCGCCTACCTGAAGATCACCCTCGAGACGAGGAAGCAAGGGGAAGACAAACCGTCGGTGCTCGACTGGGCCTATACGGATGTTGTGGCCGGAGAAAGCGATTGGACGTTTACGAGCACCCGCATCTACGTCCCGCCCGAAGCCACCGGCGTGTGGCTGGAGGCCGGCGTAAGCGGCCAGGGAAGGGCGTGGTTTGACGACCTTTCTCTCGTGGTTGAGGAAGCGGAGTGAGCCGAAGAGCACGGGGTGATGAAGGTATGGATACGGTCCTGCGTGTAGAAGAGCTCTATAAGGATTACTCGACCGGGTGGCGCAAGCCACCCCGCACCGCCCTCTCGGGATTGAACCTGGAGGTGCTAAAGGGCAGCGTGATCGGCCTGCTCGGGCCGAACGGGGCGGGAAAGACCACCACGTTGAAGTGCATAATGGGGCTGATCCGGCCTCAAGATGGAAGGATCTGGCTCTTCGGCGAGGAGGGGGTGGATGCCAGGAAGAGGAGATCCATCGGCTTCCTCCCGGAACAGCCGTATTTCGACCTTTATCTCTCCCCGCGCAAACTGCTCGCATATTACGGCCGCCTGGCGGGCATGCATCCCTCCGATATCAAGGCAAAGACCTCCTATCTACTCAACCTCGTGGGTATGGGGGAAGAAGCGGACCTGACCATGGACAAGTATTCGAAGGGGATGCTACAGAGGATAGGGCTGGCCCAATCACTACTGACGGAACCGGAGTTCCTCGTCCTGGACGAACCTTCCTCGGGCCTGGACCCCCTGGGAAAAATGCAGGTGCGCGACCTGCTGGAAAGCTTGAAGGGCGGTGGGACCACCATCCTCTTCAGCTCCCACCAGCTTTCCGAGATCGAGGAGATATGTGACGGGGTGGCCATTATCCATCAGGGCCAGAACATCGCCTCCGGCGGGCTGGACGAACTGCTGCGGTCTCGGGATGAATCCGAGATCATGCTGGAGAAAGCCCCGGTGGCTCCCCACGAAGGCCTGCCCGCGTCGGCATCCTGGACCGACGCTGCGCAGACGAGGCTGGTGGTCGACAAGGGCGACCTCAACCAGACGTTGAGGATCCTGGCAGGCAGCGGGGCGGTTATCTCGGAAGTCAGGCAGAGACGCATGACTCTGGAGGAGTATTTCCTGGAGAAGGTAGGCAGCAGGGGATGGGAGGTAGGGCAATGAGGGCGGTCGGCGCTTTCGCCTGGAGCGTAGTGCAAGACGCGCTGCACCGCAAAGTGTTCTACGCCATACTGGCCTTCACCGTGATCCTGATGCTGCTCATCCCCCTGCTGCCCAGCGCGGAGGTGGGGGTTCAGATCGACCTCCTGCGCGAGGCCGCCCTGGGGCTTACCAGCATCATGGCCTTCCTCCTCGCCGTTATCCTGGGGTCCACCATCATCCCGGGAGAGATGGGGCGGCGCACCCTGTACAACACCCTCTCCAAACCCGTGCAACGCTGGCAATATTACCTGGGAAAATATGTCGGCATAGTGCTGGTCGTTGCCGTATCGTTGCTCTTTACGTTTGTAGTCCTTATCCTGTTTGTCCTGATAAGGTTCAGCCTGTTCAATCCCGGACTGGCCAAGGCGTTGCTCACGATAATGCTCGAGGCCATGGTCCTGGCCTCCATCGCCATGCTCGCCTCGGTCTATTACAGCCCCCTGGTATGCATCCTGTTGGCCGGCCTTTTCTACGTGGTGTGCCACGTCAAAGGGGATTTTCTTTATCGCGGGATGACCGATGCCGCCAACAACCCCCTCTTACGGGCGCTGTCGGGCATAGGCTACTACCTGCTGCCCAACCTGGAACGCTTGAACATCAACGAAACCATCGCCCACGGCGAGAGGGCTTTTAGAGTGGGGCCGGTGGAGATGCTCCTGCTCACCGCGGTTGCCATGATGTTTACGGCCATCTTCCTGCTTTTGGGCAGCTATCTTTTCTCCCGGAGGGACCTGTGAAAAAAACGGTGCTCGCACTGGTCATCATCATGCTGCTGGCGGCGGCAATACTGCAATGGGGGCTGGACAGGACGCCGGCCGGTGCGGATAAGGATGAGATCGCTACGTTCCCGGCAGCTTCGAGCCTTCTGGACCTCCTCGGCGGAGCAAGGCAGTATCTCGCCTTCACCTTCTACATCAAGACCGACAAGCTGCACCATGCTTACTACGGCAGTGCCACCGACGAGGCGGAGCTGGTGCCGTATTTTATGCTCATCGCGCTCATGGATCCCAATTATGAGAGCGCCTATTATGTCGGGGCCGGGATCATAGATGCGCTAGGAAATAGGGACGCGGCCATCGATTTTACCCGGCAGGGGATAAAGGCCAACCCCGCATCCGCGGACCTTTACTACAGCCTGGGGGCGTTTTACCTGGAGGAGAAGCGGTATGAGAAAGCAAAGGAGGCTTTCGAGCAAGCGCTGCAGCACCAACCGGAGACGATCTCGAAAAATCTGCTGCTCACCGCCCTTGCGGCTGCCTGCAGTGCATTGGGTGACGAGGAGGCGCAGCGGAGAACCCTGATGGAAAAAGCCCTTTATAACGAAATGAGACTTTATGACATGGAGATGACATACGAACAGGTCAAGAACCTGGTCAGGGTCATCAACGATACCCTGAACGCGGTGACGGCTGTCGGCGAAGGGGAGACGCAGAGCGAAGACGGGCGCTAAGAAAAGGATCGACGAATAAACCTCGCCTCGATTGCCGGAAGGGCAGCGATCGTCGATAATCAGGTTGGCAGCAGCAAGCATAGCTATGCCAGAGGGATAAGGGCGTTTAGCTCAGCGGGAGAGCGCCTGCCTTACAAGCAGGAGGTCATGGGTTCAAATCCCTTAACGCCCACCAAAGCAATAGAAGCCGGGCACCCGCCCGGCTTCATATCGTATAAGCTCGATCTTTTTACTGCTGTGCCATGGCGATGTGGAAGCGCTTTTCGGCGGTGAGGAAATGTTCCTGGTCCAGCGCTTCCTTGTCCACGTCGATCTCCACCCAGTTGACTTTGCCGCTGAAGGCGTTGCCGCGCGGGCCGTAGTCGGGCGAGACCGGCGTGGCCAGGTCCTTGCCTACGTCACAGGTCTCGTCTATGGAGAATCCGAACGGCATGGAGGCTTCTACACGACCCTGGCCCACCTGCTGCCCATCGAGGTAGAGCGTTACGCCACCGCCCTTGGCCAGGCCCCCGCCGTCGTAGGCGAACTCCATGCGCACCTGGTGCGTGCCGGCGGGGATCGCCCGGTCGCCTTCGACGGAGAAGAACTGCAGCCCGAGGAAGTTGTAGCAGTACTTGGGCTTGCCGTTGTGGGCGTAGAGGCTCCAGCCTCCGAACTTGCCGCCCTGGGCGATGATCACTCCCACCGCGCCACCTTCCGGCACCACTACCTCCGCCGTCACAGCGTGGGTCTTGTTGAGGGTGCTCACGACGGAGTTCTCGGAAAGGTGCACCATGCCGCCGAAGAGCAGTTGGCGGTTGCCGCGCACCAGGGTGGGGCGTCCCGCGAGAATTGGGTTGGCACGCTCGGCTACACGGTCGTCGAGGGGTATCACGTTGTGCTTGGTGGCCTCGATCAGCCACAGGCGCTGAAGCTCGTGCAGCTTATCGGGCATTTCCTTCGACAGGTCGTGCGCCTGAGTCCAGTCGTCTGGAGCATAAAGTTCCCAGATGTCGTCGTCGAAGGGCACCGTCTGGATCGCCCCGGTGGTCCAGGGTGTGCGGTGCTTGGTCACCGCCGTCCAGCCCTTGTGGTAGATGCCGCGGTTGCCGACCATCTCGAAGTACTGGGTCTCGTGCCGCCCTGGCGCCTGGGCGTCGTCGAACGAGTAGACCATGCTCACGCCCTCGTACGGCTTCTGCTGCACGCTGTTGACCACCACCGGCTCGGGCAGGCCGGCGGCCTCCAGCACCGTGGGCGCCACATCGATGACGTGGCTGAACTGCGAGCGCAACTCGCCCTTGGCCTTGATGCTCCCAGGCCAGTGGACGATGGTGCCGTTGCGCGTGCCGCCCCAGTGCGAGGCGACCTGCTTGGTCCACTGGTAGGGGGTGTCCATGGCGTGCGCCCAGCCCACCGCGTAGTGGTTGAAGGCTTCGGGGCCGCCGAACTTGTCCAGGTTCTCCCTCATGAACTCGGGTGTCTCCAGGTGTCCGAACCCTTGCAGGGTTATCGCCTCGCTGAAGGTGCCCTGGAAGGAACCTTCCGCCGAGGCGCCGTTGTCGCCGATGATGAAATAGATCAGGGTGTCGTCGAGGATCTCCAGGTCCTCCAGCGTGTCGATCAGGCGTCCGACATGGTGGTCGGTGTGCTCGAGGAACCCGGCGTAGATCTCCATCTGGCGCGCCAGGATGGGCTTCATCTCGTCGGAGGTGTCGTCCCAGGCGGGGATCTCAGGGTGGCGCGCGGTCAGCTCCGCCTCGGTCGGGATCACTTCCAGCTCCTTCTGGCGGGCGAAGGTCTCCTCGCGCAGCTTG
>CAYHAT010000145.1:0-8319 GCA_964354675.1 uncultured Actinomycetota bacterium
GTGCAGATAAACACCGGCGGCGCCTGCCACCTGGACGCGATCATGATACGCCAGGCCCTCGACCATATCGATCTCGGACCGCTGGACCTGTTGATCATCGAGAACGTGGGCAACCTGGTCTGCCCCGCCGAGTTCAAGCTGGGCGAGTCGCTCAGGAGCATGATCCTCTCCGTGGCCGAGGGGCATGACAAGCCCCTGAAGTACCCCCTCATGTTCAGCGATTCCGACGTGCTGGTGGTGAACAAGACCGACCTCATCGGCCTGAGCGACTTCGACATGGCGGAGCTGCGTGATACGGTGATACGCATGAACCCGGATATCATCATCTTCGAGGTGAGCTGCCGCACCGGTGACGGCCTGCAGGCCTGGGCCGACTGGCTGGAGAAAAGAGCCAGGGAATCCACGGCGGTTTGATGAAGCCGGCGTGAATGGGGTCGTGTCTTCGTTCTTCGGTTTTGCATGTAGGTAGAAAGCATGTCTCGAAGAATCAGGTAACCGAAGAACGAAGACACGACCCCTTAGAAGATCACCAACACCACGAGCAGGACCGCCGCCAGGATGAGCCGGTATATCGCGTACGGTTTGAAGGTGCCGCTCTTGAGCCGCGAGAGCAGGAAGCCGATGGCGAAGTAGCCGGTCAGCGCAGCGGCCGCGCCACCCACCAGCATGGGCCATAACTGGTCCGCCGGCACGCCGTCGAGCAACAACTTGAGCCCCTCGTACGCCGCCGCCGCCCCGATGATGGGGACGGACAGCAGGAAGGCGAAGTCGGCTGCCTCTTTGCGCTCTATGCCCGCGGCGCGGGCAACGGAGATGGAGATGCCGGAGCGCGAGACGCCTGGTATCAAAGCCAGGGTCTGACCGACCCCGACCGCCAGGGCTTCCCTCCAGCCCGCCGCGCGCCAGCTCTTAGTCTGGCCGCCCCAGGCGTCGGCGGCCCATAGGACCAGACCGAAGAGGGCGAGCATGACGATCATGAGCAGCGGCATCCCCTCCATCATCTCCGATGACTCGGCGAAGACGGCCCCGATGATAACACCGGGGATGGTGGCCAGGAGCAGCAGCCATCCCAGCCTGGCATCGGCTCCTCCCCCCTTCTTGCCCGTCGCTTGCTTCCAGCAGGCCGCGATGATGGACCACAACCGCCGGCGGTAGAACCACACCACCGCCAGCCAGGTCCCGACATGCAGGGCCACCATGAAGGAGAGGTCGGGCTCGCCCCAGCCGAAGATGTGGATGATCAGGGCGATATGGGCGGAACTGGAGATGGGCCAGAACTCGGTCAATCCCTGGACCGCCCCCAGCAGCAGGGCCGGCAGTATCCCCATCACACCCCCCGCGACCGCAGGTATTCGCCCCTCTCCACCAGCATGGCCGCCACCCGCGCCGCCCGCTCCGGATTGGTGTAGATACTTATCTTATTCCAGGGGAATTCCGAAGCCTCGGAGTTGTCCGAGTCTCTCTGGGGCATCCCCACGGTAACGATAGGCTTGCGGAGATCCTCCATGAGCTCGACCACCCTATGCGCGAAGCGGACGCTCCTGTCCCTCACGTACATCCCGCGCACCTTCTCCATCTCCCTGCCCACCTCGTCCTCCTCCTGCTCCTCCTCATGCTCGAGCCCGAAGGCGCCGGCGGCGTTGATGGTGCCCAGGGAGACGACGGCGTCGTATTCCGGGCAGGTGGCCAGGACCTCCAGGCAGCGTGTGTGCTTGTCCAGGTCGAGGATGCCCACCATGTCTACGGGATTGCCCTTGCTCCAGTAAGAGGGCAACAAAGACGCCAGCTCCTCCTTGACCTCCAGGGGAAGGGGGGCGACGTCGAGGCCGGCGCGCTCGCACAGGTCCGCCGCCACCACCGCCCAGCCCCCTCCCCAGGAGAGGATGGCCGTCCTGCGGCCTCGTGGCACGGGCATCTTTACCAGCGCGTCGGAGAAGTCCAGCATCTCCTCGGTGGTCTCCGCCTGGACCAGGCCGCCCTGGCGGATCATACCCTGGTATATCTCCCTTGAGCCGGCCATGGCGGCGCTGTGCGATGCCGCCGCCCGGCTTCCCGCGCTGGTCCCACCCGCCTTGTAGATGACGATGGGCTTCCTGAGGCTTATCTCCTCCGCCAACTCCAGGATGCGCCGGGGGCGTTTGAAGCCCTCCACGTAGAAGAGGATGGCCTTGGTCTGGTCGTCCCTGGCAAAATACTCCAGGTAGTCGGCGAAGTCCAGGTCGCATTCGTTACCGATGCACACGAAACGGGAGAACCCAATGCCGCGGTAGGAGCCCCAGCCCAGCATCTGGGTTCCCAGGTTGCCGCTCTGGGCCGCGAAGGCCACGTGTCCGGGACGGGGTCTGACGGGCGGCATGAGGGCGGTCAGGCTCCAGGACGCCGAGGTGATGCCCATGGTGTTCGGGCCTACCACCCTGATGCCGTGGGCGTGGGCCTTCCTCACCAGGCTCTCCTCCAGCAGCCGCCCCTCGGGTGAAGATTCGCTGAACCCGCCCGAGATGACGATGACCACCTTGATCCCGGCCTCGGCGCAATCCTCGATGACATCCTCCACGCCCTCCGCCGGAATGGTGATCATGGCCAGATCGATCTTTTTCCCGATCTCGGCCAGGCTGCGGTGGAAAGTGATGCCCTGGATCTCCCCACCTTTCGGATTGACCAGGTAGAGCTCACCTTTGTATTTGTCCCGCAGGATGTTGGTGGGGACTATGTGTCCCCATTTACCCATGTTCTCTGAGGCCCCCAGCACAGCCATGCGGCGGGGATTGAAAAGCGCCTCGACTGCGTCAATGTCCTTGTTGCTCAAACCAGACCTCCTGTATGTAGCGCCGGATCCATGCCATATGGCTCCCGCGAGCGCTTGCATGTGCGGGTGCTTACAGCCTCTGGATCCTCTCGGCGAGCTCCTTTCCCTGCTCTATGTAAAGATCAACGCTGGTGCTCATGCCGCCAAGATAGGACATCGCCTCGTCCCAGAGCGCCTGCGACTCCGCGAGGGCGGTGCCGAACCACTGCCGGAACTGGGCGAACGAGCTGAGGTCCTCCGGTTTAACCGCCTGGTCCACGGTTGCGACGGCCTCGTCTATGGAGCGGAAGAACCCCGTCAGTTTCTCGAGATACGGCTGCAGTTCATCCGGCGGGTCCATACCATCGAGTTCCTTCAGGTAGCCGTCCATGGTCTTGCGGTCCTCCGCGGCCGCCCCCTTTATCTCCGGGACCCCGGCATTCTCGGGCAGGTCAGGCAGGGCCAGGTTCTCGACATCCTGGAGCATGGGCATGACGGCCTCGAAGAAGCCCAGGGAGTGTTGCAGGTCGCGCGTGCCCTCTGCCCCCGCGGCGTAGAACTCGAGGAGGTCCACGTGCAGGGCTACCGCTTCCGCCGGTGGGTACAAGGGATCCGCGCTGTCCCATGCCGCCGTGAAGATCCCTTCGGCGCCCAGGAAGATCTCCCGCAGTTCCGGCAGGTCGTAAAAATCCCTGAAGTCGAGGTTATTCAGTTCCTCGACCGTATCGCCCAGGTCCCAGGCCACACCGTCGTGCAGCTCGGAGATGGCCTTGCGGTAATCGGAGAGGCTCATCTCCCCGCTATCTACGCATCCTGCCAGGAGCAGCAGAAGTATCACGGCCAGCAGGACGGCCAAGTTCTTGCGTAACATCTTTCCTCCCATTAGAAGAATCCAAAGTCCAGACCATTATATATCTGAGTTGGGGCAGGCTGAAATCTGGGGCCGGATGGGAAGGTGGGACGCGGCAATAAGTCAAGACGTGCTGGTGGAGGATGTCTCCGAAAAAAGCCACCCAAATAATGCGATCAAGGTGGCCATGCCGTACTATATCGCTCGCTTCGTTCCAAGTTATCGGGCCGTTAAGGGAAGCGCGGCCGCAGGCGACATCCATACACATATCATATTTATGTACATTACTGTTGCGGGGCGGTGTTAAAATAGTCTTTACGGCCCGGATACCTATAGCGTGGCAGGAGTTGCATTGCACAGGCGAGAGTCATTGATGGGCGGTAACGGCAGCGAGTCGGCCAGTACTGCCTACAAAGTCCGCATCACCAAAGGGTTCGTCGACGCCTCTTTCGGTGACGGCTTCCTGGTGGAGGTGTGGGATTTCCGCGTGCAGCGACTCGTCTACGGTGAGCGCTACAAGGAGCTGGAGCGGGCCCGCCGCCGCCAGAAGGAGATCAAGAACGACCTGGACAGTATGAGCCTGGACCGTTTCCGCCAGATGTATCTCTCCCGCCATCCCCGCGACTGACACCGCCCCTGGGGTCGGGCTATTCGTAGACGGAAAGCAGGCTCTTCGTGCGTGCGCGCAATCTCTCCTTCAGCTCCGCCGGGGAGAGTATCTCGACCTCCGTACCGTACTTGAGGAGCTCCCGCTCCAGCCAGGAGAGGTTGTCTGTGTGCAGGGTGCACACGAGGCGGCCTTTCTCCTCCTTGGCCTGAGAGAAGATCGGCTGCTCCTTTGCCCAGCGGGCCAGGGCGGAAGAGAAACGCAGGCGCACCTCTATCTCCCCGAAGCCGGTGACGCCGTAAGGGCCGGGCGGCGACTCATCCCCTTCCTCCTCCGGCAGCGGCTCGAACTCCTCCGCGGTGATGGCCAGGTCCTTGATGCGGTCGACCCGGAAAACCCTCACCTCGCGGCTGCGGTCGTCCCAGGCTCGCAGGTACCAGTGGCCCATCCCGAACTCCAGGGAGAGGGGGTGGACCCGCCGGCGCGTGATGTCGTCCCTGCCGTAGGTGTAGTATTCCATCTCCACGACGCGGCGCTGCCCGGAGGCTTGTGCAAGTCCGGCCATGACCTCGTGCTCCCGGGTGAGCGGGTGGAACTCCACGCTCCCCTCGATGAGGTCCTGGGAGACCGCCCCCTCCTTCAGCGCGCCGGCGATCTTATCCATGACCGAGCTGAGGGCGGAGGAGGCCGGCGGGCCGGAGAGCCGCACCACGGCCTGGCAAGCCAGGTAAAGGCCCGAGAGCTCCGCCGTGGTGAACCTCATGGGCCGGGCGAAATAATCCGCCATGCGTATAAAGACGCGGTCGCCGTCTATGGCCACATCGATGAGGTCCGCGGGGGTATAATCCGGCTGGCCGCACATGAAGATGAGATCCAGGTCGCTCATGAGCTGGGCCTGGGATACCCCGAAGACCTCGCTGAGCTCCGCGAGGGGTACGCCCTGGTTCTTCAGGACGTAGGGTATGATGGAGAGCAGCCGCTGTATCCTGCCCTCGGGGTCAGGCATCGCCCTCACCCCCCAGCTTGTCAAGCATCCGTAACAGCCGTTCCCTTACCTTCTCCCGCAACTCGCGCGGCGAAAGCACCTCGGCGTCCTCGGCGAAGGGGAGGACCCAGTTGAGAAAGGCGTCCTCGTTGCGCACGGTCACGTGGAGTATCCCGCCCCCATCCTTGGCGGGCTTGAAGCGGTAGACGTCCCCCAGGTCTCTCTCCACCAGCCAGGCTATGCGGGGAGAGAAGCGCACGCGGGCCTCGTACTCCGCTCCTTCCTCGAATTCCCAGGGCAGGATGCGCGAGTAGTCCTCCAGCTTGAAATCGGGCGGGCGGCTGAAGTCGGGACCGCCCTCCTCGGGATTGGCCAATCCAACGGCGGATTCGATACGGGATATCCTGAAGGAGCGTATCTCCTCGCGCAGGTGGCAGTAACCCACCACGTACCAGGCCCCCCGCTCGAAGTAGAGTCCGTAGGGGTCTAGTTCACGCTCGCGGGCTTTCCCTTTCCCCAGGGAATGATAGACGAAACGCACGGTGCGCCTCCCGACCGCCGCCTCCCAGAGGATGGTGAGGCCCTCCACCGGCTCGCGCTGGGGTGCGAACCTCCAGTGCAGGGAACCCGTCTGTCCAAGACGGCTCCCGTCTCCAAGGTCGGGGCTCAACTTGCGCAGGGCGGCGGCGGCTTCCCTGGACAGGGGCATCACCTCCCCGGAGGAGAGGCGGTTGACCAGGAGCAGGGCTACCTTCTCCTCCGGGGTGAAAGCGATCTCCGGCAGGTAATACTCTTCCTTGGGGATGCGGTATCCCTGCTCCTCCCCGAAGGGATCCAGCGGCTCGACCTGGATGGGGATGCCCATCTCCCGCAGCTCGCTCTTGTCCCGCTCGAACATGCGCTTGAAGGAGGCCATGGTCGTCTGCCCGTATCCCGGTATGGAGCGACGGATGCGTTCCAGGGTCACCGGCCGCTGCGCCTCGAGGAGCATGGCGATGAGGTCGATGAGCCGTTCGGCTTTGTTCATGCTTCTACCCTCCACGCGGGTCCTCCCCCGCCAGCCGTGGGGGATCGGCGGGTTTTGTCACTGGGTGGTGCTAGCATTGCTCTTGTAGCGACCGACAGTGAAAGACAGGCAGGTAAAGCGATGAAAGGATTAAGACCGGTACTGTTCATAGCGGGGCTTGCGCTCGCCACCCTGGCCGAGAGTTCGGGTCCCTTCTGGTTCCTGGCGGCCATGGGGAGTTGCGCCTCTTTTCTCACCCTTCTCATCCTGTCCGTGAAGGGCGAGGCCGCAGAGAGGCGGGCCGCGAGGGAAGGGCGCGGCATCACCATTTCGCTTCCTCCTCCTTTCTATCTCGAGGAGAGAGCAGGCGGTGCAGATACAGCGTCTTGCATGACGCCTCCAGGCTGGACGTCCACTGAAACGCCTCTTCCAGCATCTGGCCAACGGCAAAACTGCCGTGTCCCCTGAGCATGGCGGCCTTATAATTCTGCAGCAACGGCGGTAGTTTCTCCGCGACCTCATCCGAGCCCACGGTAAGGCCGGCGCCGATGACCTGTATGGTCTTGAAGTAATACACCCCTTCGGTATCTAAGGGGACGATCTCGTCTGAGTCCATGGAGAGGGCGATGGCAAAGGGCGGATGTGCATGCACGATGGCCAGTGCGGAGGTCTGGAGATAAATAGCCCGGTGTATCTTTATCTCCGTCGAGGCGAGGGTGATGTGGCTGTCGTCCTCCCGCAGCCCCGTCTCGATGATGTCCCCCTCTCGGAGGTTAGCGAGCATGGAGCCGCGGCGGGTGATGAAGATGCGGTCCCCGGCCCGCACGCTCATATTCCCGCTGTGCGAGGAGTTGACCCCCTGTAGAAAGAGTTCCCTCCCGAAACGGGAGAATTGTTCCAGCATGTCCAGCTTCCCCCCGGCTCGATCACAGCTGCCTGCATATCAATATATCACTGCGCGGGCAGGTCCAGCTCCGCGAGCTTGCGGGCCTCGGGCCGACCCGACTCGTCCCAACCCCGGGCGCGGTAATAGAGTGGGAGCATCTCGCCCAGGCGCACCACATGCCCGCTGGCCGGGCCCTCGGCTATGGGCTCCCGCAACAGGCGCGGCGGCAGGGTGTCCTCCCCGGGTTCCACCCCCGACTCGAGATTATACATCCTCTCCAGGTTCCAGATGCGTTCGCCGACGCGGTGGAGGTCCATGCCCTTGTAGGGTATACCGGTCACGGCCTGCAGCATGCGCGCGAAATACTCATCGCTCAAGCAGAACTGGATAAAGCGGCAGAGGACCAGGGAGTCCACCCCGGCGTTGAGGTTCTGGGCGTTGATGGTGAGCCCCGGCTTGTCCAGGGTGGAATAGCGGTCGACCATCTTGGGGATGCCCAGGACCTCAGGGCCCACCAGGTAAGCACGCAGGTGGCATCCCCCCCGGTTGGAGGTGGCGAAGGACAGGCCTTGCCCCTGCAGACCTCGCGGGTCGTAAGCAGGTAGCTCGAGACTCTTCACCTGCATAGCGTATTCCTCCGCGCCGCGCGCGGCGGCGAAGCGCCGCGAGCCCAGCGCCAATTCCTTTCCCAAGCCCCGCATGTATGCTATATCCTCGAGAAGGCGCAGGACGGCGTCGCCATCCCCAAAGCGCGGGCCGCCCTCGACCAGACCCATATCCGTCAGCTCCATGCAGCAACCCAGCGTGGAGCCCGCGGATATAGTGTCCATGCCCAGCTCGTTGCAGAGGTAATTGGCGAGGATGACCTTCTCCATGTCGTCCACGCCGCACTGGGCTCCCAGGGCCCACAGGCTCTCGTACTCCGGGCCCTCTCCCCGTTTGCCCGCCGCCTCGGTAACCCGGCCGCAGCCGATGGGGCAGCCCCAGCAGGCACGGCGCTTGCGCAGGTATCCCTGCTCCAGGGACTCGCCGGAAATGGCCTCCGCGCCCTCGAAGCGCGAAGCGCGGAAGTTGCGAGCGGGGAAGACGCCGAGTTCGTTCATGAGATTGACCAGGACCGCGGTGCCGAAGCGGGGCAGGCCCACGGCGGTCACCGGGTTGGCTTTGATCCAGCGCTTGGCCTCGGCGAGCACGAATCCC
>CAYHAT010000146.1:0-328 GCA_964354675.1 uncultured Actinomycetota bacterium
CTCCACGTCGAGGCTCTCCGCGAGCTTCTCCAGGACCTGCATGCGCACCGATTCCTGCGCCTGGGCCTTCTTGGCCTCCTCCAGCTTGCCCCGGATGTCGTCGGTGAGCTCCTGAATGGTGTCGAGCTTGCTGGACTCCTTGGCGAAGTCATCGTTGGCCTCGGGGAGCTTCTTGACCTTCACCTCTTTAACTATCACCTTGAACGAGGCGACCTGGCCGGCCAGCTCTTCATCGGGGAATTGCTCCGGCATCTTCACCTTGATGTCCAGGATGTCCCCCTTGCGTTTGCCCCGCAACTCCTCGTTGAACTCTGGCCAGATATTCTCG
>CAYHAT010000146.1:338-8283 GCA_964354675.1 uncultured Actinomycetota bacterium
CCGACCTCGAGCATGAAGTCCTTGGCCGAACCCCCCTCGAAAAGCACGTTGTTCACCGTGCCGTCGAAGTCGATGAGGGCGTGGTCGCCGTCCGCCAGGACCTTGCCCGATACCACGTCGAGCTGGGCGAACTTCTCCCGCATGTTGTCGAGGACGCGGCTCACCTCTTCGGCGGTGACCTCCTCTTCCGGCCGTTCTACCTCTACGCCCTTGTAGTTGTCGAGCTCGATCCGGGGCTTGATCTCCACCGTGGCCTCGAAGGCCAGGGGCTTGCCCTCCTCGATCGCGATCTCCTCGAGGTCTATCTCGGGCTCGTCGATGGGCTCGATCCCCAGCTGTTTCAAGGCTTCCGCGTAGTAATCGGGCAGGTTGGACTGCTTTACCTCCTCGTAGATGGCCTCCATGCCCAACCTGGCCTGCAACACCCGCCGCGGCACCTTCCCCTTGCGGAAACCGGGGATGAAGACCTCCCGGGCGATATCGCGAAAGGCGCGGTCGATGGCTTTGCCCACGTCCTCGGCGGGGACCTCAACCCTTATGTGCACCTTGTTCTTGTCGACTTCCTCCATCTCGGCTTTCACGGCCACCTCACGTGCTCCTTCCCATCGCCGATGTATGTCCACTCTTACCGGTCGTAAAAAATCCCACCCCCGTGCGGATGCGGGAGCTCTTGGTGCGAGAGGGGGGACTCGAACCCCCATGGTTAAAAACCACTGGGTCCTAAACCCAGCGCGTCTGCCAGTTCCGCCACTCTCGCCCGTTTACCTGGGGTGCAAGAACGATAATTATGCTACTACAAACAGGTCGGGATTGCATCCTTGCTTGGTGGTTTGCATTGCGTAATAGCAAACCTAGGGGTCATGTCTTCGATTTTCGGCAAACCAGAGGGGTCGTGTCTTCGTTCTTCGGTTTTCTTGCTTACGTGAGGCCTGGCTTTCTATTTACCGATAAAACCGAAGAACGAAGACACGACCCCATGGTGCTATAATTCTTCTTGCACGTACATGCGCCTGTAGCTCAAAGGATAGAGCAGCGGACTTCTAATCCGCAGGCTGGAGGTTCGAGTCCTCCCAGGCGTGCCAATAAAGATCATGGTGGGTGTAGCTCAGACGGAAGAGCACTGGGTTGTGGCCCCAGAGGTCGCGGGTTCAAGTCCCGTCACTCACCCCAGCGATACAAGCGGGGGCTTTGATGCCCCCGCTTTGATCTTATTCTATTCATGTTTGGATCAGGCTCGTCTAATGATGCATGACAGGTGCTTGGATTCTAACCCAGTCTCGCCAATGCTTCTTGGATGCGGGTGAGCCAGTAGGAGTTAGGGGCACCCCCATCTCCAGATACATCTTCTCAGCCTTCCTCAGGTTCTCCAGAGCCTCATCCCTGCGGCCTGCGATATCGAAGATCTCCCCCAGGAAGAGATATCCTTGGGCGGCAACCGGCTTTGCATGCATTTCCACGGCCAGCGAGATAGCATGCCGGAGGTGTTGCTCCGCAATCTCGACCTGTGCCGGTTCCATCTCCCCTATTATCCTTCCGGGCGCTAGCAAGGCTATTGCTTGGAAGATATTAGTCTAGGACTCCTGGAAGAGTCGCAGCACCTCATTGGAACTCTCCATGGCGCCGATGTGATCCCCCTTGGATCATGACTATATCTCGACCGGCTCTTGCATCCGCGGCGTTCTGGAGTGAGAATTGAGCATGCCGTAAGCTTTAAGGGAGGTTCTTTTATGAAGGCAAGGCTGCCCAGGAAATTGTGGCTCATGCTAGTGGTCCTCTACGCCACCTTGCGGATATCCATTCTCAACATCTACAAGGTCTACCTCGGGGGCGGATATGACCGCGCTTACGGCGACAAGATATTCCGTTGGTACGCCAACACCTTATGCGATTCGGTGAGGATGCGCCGCACCGTCAACGACCCCTACAAACTGAAGCTGGAGCCGGGCAGGCCCTACATGGTGATGTGCAACCACCGCAGCCTCTACGACATCCCCCTGTCGGTAGCCAGCCTCCCCGGCAGCTTGCGCATGCTCACCAAGCAGGAACTCCGCCGCGTGCCCATCTGGGGCCAGGCGCTGGCTTGCGGGGAGTTCGTCTTCATCGACCGGTCCGACCTGGAGAAGGCCAAGCGGTCGCTGGCCGAGGCCCGGAAGACAATGAAGAGCGGCGTATTGTTGTGGGTGGCCGCCGAGGGCACCCGCTCCGCTGACGGCAAGCTCGGGGCCTTCAAGAAGGGCGGGTTCATCACCGCCATCGAGGCGGGAGCCACCATCATCCCGGTGGGGATACAGGGCACGGAGAAGGTAATGCCCCCACGGAAATGGGAGTTCTGCCTCGACCAGGAGGTCTCCTTCAATATCGGCGCGCCCGTCGACGCTTCCGCTTACACCCTCGAGCAGAGAGACGAACTCATCGAGGTGGTGCGGGCCGCCATCGCCGAGCTCACCAGTGAGACCGCGTGATTAGATTGGGGTCTGCTCGTTATCAATTATACGGATTCTGATGTAGTTAACGGTGTGACCCCAGCAATACAAGCGGAGGTGTATGCCTCCGCTTCTACTTTCAAAGTAGGTTTATGTCGTTTTTCTTCTAAGTAGGGATGACCCCCAGTTTCTTAAGAACTCTAACACCATCAAAGCCAGGCCAGCTTTCCACGATCTTCCCATCTACGATTCTCAGCAGGTCCATCCCGTCGTGCTCAGCCTTGACTCCTGTCGGCGGAATACCCTGGAGATCTCCTTTGTGGGTTCCGATGAACGACCACTTGATCAAGACAAAATCTCTTTCCGCGATCATTTCTTCGATCGTATATTCAGCGTCTGGGAAGGCTCCTCGTAACGGCTTGACCACCTTCTCGACGTACTCCTGTGGGCCTTTTAGCTCTATAAAAGGATCGTGCCGAGAATAGTCAGGTGAGATTATCTCATTCGCGAGGTCGTAGTCGCCCTTCTCCCACAGCTCCAGCATCCAGCGCTCAGCAATAGCTTTATTACCCTCATATTCAGTCATGTTTACCCCCCTTTTTCGTTCGATGCAACTCCACGAGTGTTTACTCTATGCTACCCTTCTTGTTTGAAGGTCGCTAACGGGGTCGTGTCTTCGATCTTCGATCCTTAATACATCCATACCTGGAAAGACTGCCTTTCCGAAAGACCGAAGATCGAAGACACGACCCCACCGGCCGGCCCAGCGATACAAGCGGGAGCGGAAACCACCGCTTTTACATATGGATAGTGATCAGGTCTTTATCCCGGACTTCAGGATCTGTTCCCTCAGGACGCGCTTGAGGATCTTCCCGCTAGGAAGCACCGGCAGGTCCTCCATGGCCATCACGATGACCTTCTTAGGCACCTTGTAACCCGCCATGTTCTCCTTGCAGTGGGCGATGATCTCCTCCTCCGTTACCTCGACCCCGGGATAAGGCACCACCACCGCGGCGACCGCCTCCATCCAGTACTCGTGGGGCATGCCGATCACCGCCACCTGCATCACCTTCTCGTGCTTGAAGATGACGTCCTCCACCTCCTTGGAGGCGACATTCTCCCCTCCCGACTTGATCATGTCCTTCTTGCGGTCCACGAAGTAGAGGAAACCATCCTCGTCGAATCTTCCCAGGTCTCCGGTGTGCAGCCAGCCGCCCCGCAGGGTCTCGGCCGTCTTCTCCTCGTCCTTGTAATAACCCTTCATGGCCGAGGGGCTGCGCATGACGATCTCCCCCACCTCCCCTACCGGGACCTCGTTGTCGTTTTCGTCGAAGATCTTCATCTCCACCCCGGTATGAGCCCTCCCGATGGAGTCGATCTTGCGCTCGAAATCCTCGGGCATGAGGGTAGACCCCAGGGGGGTGGACTCCGTCTGTCCGTAGTAGTTGTACCATTCCGCATCGGGCAGGATCTCCTGCCACTGCTGCAGAAGAGGCACCGGCATCACCGCGCCGAAGGACTCACATTTCTTCAAGGAGGAAAGGTCATAGGAGTCGAAGCCGGGCATGCTCGGCAGGATCTGGAATAAGGTGGGCGGATACACCCAGAAGGTCACTTTCTCCCGCTGGGTGAGCTCCATGATCTCGATGGGATTGGGAGCGTACTCGAGCACCAGTCTGGCGCCAAGAAAGATGCACCCGAGGAGGAGGGTCTTCCCACCAACATGGTATAGGGGTATGGACAGCAATACCACCTCGTTCTTGCTGAGATTGAAGTCCGCGACCAGGCTTGCCGCGGTGTTCAACCAGTTAATATGGGTGTTCATGACCCCCTTGGGGAGGGCCTCGGTGCCGCTGGTGTACATGAGAGAACACATATCGTCGTTATCTGTCTCCACCAGGGGCTCGGAGGTATCGGCGCAGGCCTCGAAGAGCTCGTTCAGGTTCAGCCAGCCCTCCGGCACCTCGGTATCCGGCACGTTGATATGGATGATGCCGAACTTCTCCACGCTCGCTAGATCGGGGGTAGCCTCTACGACCTGGGGGACCAGGATATCCTCCACGAAAAAGAACTTGGCCTCGGAGTGGTTGACGATATATGCGATCTCGCCGGGTTTGAGCATGAAGTTGAGCGGATTTGCCACGCACCCGATCTTGCACGCTCCCAGCCACGCATATATGTATTGCAGGCAGTTGTGGGTGATGAAGGCGATGCGGTCTCCCTTCACTGCCCCGAGCTGTTCGAGAACATGGGCCATGCGGCAGCAGTTGTCATTGAGCTCCTTGTAGGTGATCTCCTGGCCCTCAAAGACTATCGCGACCCTGCCGGGATATCTGGCAGCGGTGCGCTTGGACATGTCGCCGATGTTGAACCTGCGTAAGAGGTTCATATCCAGGGAAGTCAAAGCAGCCATCTTCTACCTCCTTTATGCAGTGGAACCGATTTTCACATATCTCAATCCAGCATGGCTGGCAGCTTGGAATGGTTGCGAATCGCAAGACAGTAAGCGGGCTTGAGCAGAAAGCCTGCTTGAAGCCTGCGATCCGGATGAAACAGCCCTTAAACAGAAGGCTATCACCTGGATTGAAAATGTAAAGCAATCCAATTAAAGGTAAGGCTGACAAACGCATAGAGAGCGGTTGATAGTAGAAGTGAAGCAGGCAGGCTGCGTACCCTTGCGGGCTTCCACAAAAAACGGATCCCCTGCCTAGTTGCTTTATCACAGCTTTGACTTGGTTAGATTGAGAGAACCAGCAAAGCGATCGGGGGCGCGAGCCCCCGATTGTCGCTTTGGAAGCGCTTCTTCGGCTTCCTGCAGTCTTTTCAGAACATCCCCTAGGCTTGCCTGGCGAGAGGGACCAGCTGCTGCTGTGCCCGTCTATTCATGGATGGATGATGCAGCTGATCTCTATGATTCCTCTGATCTGAAAATGCCTTGTGGTATTCTTTCAAGGCCTGCAACATCTTAGGTTTTTTTATTCCAGCCATTTCCTTCACCTGCCCGATCTTTCCCTCTACCACCTATTGCCTCTACGTTCCCGCTGGCATGCGTTGTGGGTCGTGTTCTCAGCCGGCCATGGCTCCCGCATCCAGTTTTTGGCTGGACGTGGGCTGCGCGCCCTCGCGTGCCGGCTTGGGGCGGGACACCCTGCTTACCACGAACAGGGCGATGCCATAGCAGGCGAGCAGGGCTCCCAGGGTCACGAAGACCGCGTAGAGCACCCAGGTATAATCCCCGATAAGCACCATCACTCACACCTCCTTATCTGAAATCCACTTACCTACCGAACCCCGATCTCTCAAACGATCCCTGATCCCCGATCCGATCCTCAAGCTACCTTCAGCGCATCGTCGGTGAACGCGGGCTGCGCGTCCTTCTGTGCCGGCCTGGGACGGGAGGCCCTGTGCGAAACCAGCAGGGCGCCACCGTAGCAGGCGAGCAGGACTCCCAGGATCGCGATGACCGCGACAAGAGCCCCCATCAGATCCCCGATAAGTACCATCACTCACACCTCCTTTCCAATCCCTTGCATAAAACTCCCCGTCTCCGTTCCTCAACACTCCCGATCTCTCAAACCATCCCTGTCTCCTCAAGCCGCCTTCAGCGCGTCTGCGGTGAAGGGGTGAACGCGGGACTTACGCTCTTCGTCGCCGTCTTGGGATGAGAGCCCCTGTACGAAACCAGCAGGGCGGCGCCGTAGCCGGCGAGCAGGACTCCCAGGATAGCTATGACCGCGTAGAGAACCCCGGTGAAATCCCCGATCATAATCATCACTCACACCTCCTTTCCTCTCATCTCTCCATCCATCCCTGATCTCTCAAACCATCCCTGTCTCCTCAAGCCGCCTTCAGCGCGTCTGCGGTGAAGGGGTGAACGCGGGACTTACGCTCTTCGTCGCCGTCTTGGGATGAGAGCCCCTGTACGAAACCAGCAGGGCGGCGCCGTAGCCGGCGAGCAGGACTCCCAGGATAGCTATGACCGCGTAGAGAACCCCGGTGAAATCCCCGATCATAATCATCACTCACACCTCCTTTCCTCTCATCTCTCCATCCATCCCTGATCTCTCAAACCATCCCTGTCTCCTCAAGCCGCCTTCAGCGCGTCTGCGGTATAGGCGCGCCTTATCGCGCTCTCCGGCACCAGCTCGCGGGAGCGCGCACGCCGCACCACGAAGCTGACCAGGTATCCCGCGCCCACGAGCACCATGACGGAAAAGAACGTGGCCACGAAAACATACATATAGGCCCAGATGATCAACATCACTCACACCTCCCTTCCCTCAGCTGATGCCCCCTTGGGCCGGATACTTACGTTCATCTCCTCTGTCTTCCTTTCGTCTTGGGTGGTTTTGTGGGGGGTTTTTGTCTCTCTTCTTAGCCCCAGCATAGAAGGGGGCAATTATGCCGCAGTGAAAAATGAATGAAAAAAGAGTGAATTCGGGGGTTTTTTCAAAAAAGTGGGACTTTTTTTCAGAAAAGGGGGGCTTGGGGATCCCGTTCCCCGGGTGAAGTAGCCTCTGAGCTGCGCTTATTGTTTATGTACCCGGGTTGGGGCTTTTTTTTGCACAATTCAGTCCGTTGGGGGGATCCCCGCATGGGAGCGGGGCTATCGGGGGTGATATTCCCGGGGTGAAATACTCTCCGAGCTGCGCCTATTGCTGCCTAGGCTTGGGGTGGGGTCCGTTTCTTAAGGAGACGCAAGGTCTTGGGGAGAGAGCCTCCGGTTTGCTGGTGAAATACTCTCCGAGCTGCGCCTATTGCTGCCTGAGCCTGCTGTGGAGCTCGCAGGTCTCGGGGGAGGGGGCCACCTCGTAGGTATCCCGGAGGTAGGCGGTGCAGCGGCGGAAGGCCTCCTCCACCCCGGCGCGGTTACCCACCTGGGAGCAGATGGTCATCTGCTTGCGGTAGAGCTCCTCGCGGCCGGGGTCCTTTAGGATGGCCCCCTCCAGGCGGGCCAGGGCCGCCTCTCCCTCGCCCCGTCTTAAGTGCTCGGTGGCCAGGTCCACCATGGTGTCCACGTAGTCCGAGAGGAGCGATTCGCGCTCCTGGGCACACCAGTCCTCGTAGAGGTCTTCTGCGCAGAAGTCCCCCGCGTAGAGGTCGGCCGCCTCCTGCAGGGTGCGGAAGTAGAGGTCGAAGTCGCCTATCTCCCTGGCCTTGGCGGCCCCGGAGAGCTTCTCTCCGAAGAGCTCGAGGTCGCTCCATCCCCCGGGGCCCAGCTCCAGGCGCAGGGCGTCCCCCTTGGAGACGAGGTAGGAGGACTCCCCGCGGCTGGCCTCGGGCTCCAGGGTCTTGCGCACCGAGGTCAGGGCGGCGTTCAGGTTGCGCTGGGCCGACTCCGCTGGGCTCTCCGGCCACAGCAGCTCCATGAGCACGTCGCGGGGGGTGAAGCCCTCCCCGCGGTGGGTGGCTAAGTACTTGAAGGCGGTGAGCGCCTTCTTGCTCTTCCAGTCCCCGGCGGAGAGGGCAAGCCCGCCCCGGCTCACCTGGAAGGGTCCCAGCAGCTTTATGGTCAGGGGCTC
>CAYHAT010000147.1:0-8250 GCA_964354675.1 uncultured Actinomycetota bacterium
CTCGGTTGCTCTCGGTTTTCCTCGCTTGCGCTCAGCTATATTGACTATTTGTTGATCGTAAATGGTATATATTACCATTATCCTGTATTTAAGCCATATAATGCCCCGAAACACCGTACTGATGCAGTATCGAATGGCACTTTTCGTGTCATATCCTATTGCGCCATCGCCCCCTTGACGAGCTCTGTCACGGTTTCGACTATCGGGCGGAGCTCCGCACGGTCTATCTTGTCGAACGTATCGTTCTCATCGAGTAAATAGTAGGGAGACTGACCCACGAGATGACGGGAACGCCCGCCTCGGCGACGTACCCCATCGCGTCCGATGTGGGCAACGTTGCGAAAATGTTCGAGGGAACGACCGCGGTGACCTTCGCCGGCCTTGTCTCGAGCGCCCTTATCGCGAGCGTCGCCCTGGAACGCCGCTAGGAGGTCGTACGCCGTGGCGTTCGAGAAGACGTTCCTACTGTACTAGTTTAACAGGCTCTTCACGAAGCCTGACGGGCTGAGCGCCTTCCATGGTTTCTCGAAAGGACGGGGCGCCCTTGCTGCAGACGATCGCGGTAGGTTGGTCACCTATGCAGAGATTATCAAGTCCGCCCTAACCTGCCCCGATCCAGCATCACAAGCCCTTTCTTTTCACCCCTCAGGAGCCCAGCCACCACCATGGAACCGCGATCACCTTGCTGTGGAGATGGCGGAGGGCGCTCCCCGCATGTACCAGCAGTCCCCGCATCGCCCGGGGGTGTTCCTCGAGGAAGGCAAGGAGGTTCTTGATATCGTTGTAGGAAGGCCGGGTGGTCATCTTGACCTCGACCGCCACCAGGTCCCTGCCTTGCTCCAGGACGAAATCCACCTCCCGGCCTCCGGAGGTCCGCCAGAAGTAGATACCCATGCGTGGGACCTGCAGTTCCGCGTCCGCACGCAGTTGCAGATGGACCAGGCATTCGAAGAGACCGCCCAGCTCGCGCGCGTCACGCAGGGAATCCATGTCGTGATAGCCAGCAAGAAAGGTGTTCAGCCCTGGATCGATATAATACAGCTTGGGGGACTTGACGATGCGTTTGCTGCGGCTGGCTGTGAAGGGGGGTACCCTCACCAGCAGGTTAGAGACCTCGAGCAGCTTGATATAGCGGTAGACGGTAGGCTGGCTTATGCCGGTATCCCGTGCCAGGGCGCTCTGGTTCAGGACACTGCCTGCTCTCAAGGCCAGCGCGCCCAGGAGGCGGCGGAAATCAACCAGGTTCTCTATCTGGGAGAGCTCCCTCAGGTCCCTCTCCAGGTAGGTCCTCACGTAGCTCTCCCACCACAGCAAAACGTCCCCGAGCTCGCTCAACTCCAGAAGAGGTGGCAATGAACCTCTCAAAATATTCGGCAGCGGATCCTCTTTCCTTGTGCTCTTCTCATCCAGCTGGAAGTCCTTGCGCATGATCTCTGCAAGTCTGGATGGTCCCCCGCCTCTACCCTTCATCTCCCGATAGGTGAAGGGCAGC
Organism: uncultured Actinomycetota bacterium; assembly: GCA_964354675.1. Lineage (GTDB taxonomy): Bacteria > Actinomycetota > Geothermincolia > Geothermincolales > RBG-13-55-18 > SURF-21. The sequence goes on from CAYHAT010000147.1 coordinate 1,493, forward strand.
ATCTCCAGGTATATAGCCCTGCCAGCCAGGGACTCCGTCACCTTGCTCATAAGCAGCAGGTTGGATGAGCCCGAGAGCAGGAAGCGCTTCTTGCGCCTGCTGCGGTCCACCTCCAGTTTGACCGCCTCGAGTGTCCGTGGTGCTTTCTGTACCTCGTCGATTATTATTTCATCGTGTCCTTCCCAGAGGGATCCAGGGTCTTCCCTTGCCTGCCCCAGCAGCGAGAAGTCGTCCAGGTTTATGTAGTGAAATCCCTTGAATTCGTTCCTGAGAAAGGTGCTTTTCCCTACCTGGCGAGGCCCGGTTATCGCCACAACCGGAAAGGAGCCCAGTGCCGATTCGACCTTGGGCCCCAGATCTCTTTTTCTATATTCTATTTCATGCTCTGAATACTTATCATTCACACTATGAATAATATACCCGTACCGCTTTCTTGTCAAATACAGCTACTTGGCCGAGTGCCTCCCGGTACTCCCCGAGGGGAGAACATCTCTTCTCAGACCGGTGAAACGTGAAGTCCTGCGGAGCTGTTCGGAGACTCTCGGGCGATGATTGGTGGGATTGTGATTCTGTCATTAAGAACAGCCGGCAAGGGTGTATGATTGTCGTGCTGGGGGAGGCAAACGATGAAATCCCGGTACACTATTATGAAACGCCTTGGTATCGTATGTAGCCGTAGCGAAAGACCGGGTACGAGAGCCGGGGGCGTGATAACTGGAGGTGGGAGATGAGAGGAACTCGCCGCTCCGTGAGGGTGCCTGATGTCACTCTCGAGGATCTCGAACTGTCGGAGGGGTTCCTTTTCGGGGTGAGCAATTCTGGATACCAGACCGAGGGTGGCTTCAACGGCGAGGGGGACCCTAAAAACAACTGGTACTGCTGGGAGCGCAGCGGCGGCAGGGAGATCTCCGGCGCGTCGATAGGTTTCTGGGAAAGGGCGGAGGAGCACATAGAGCTCGCCGCTTCGCTGGGTCTGAACGCGTTCCGCATGGGCGTAGAGTGGGCCCGCGTACAGCCGACCTTTAACACCCGTCCTTCACCGCCTCCTGCCTGGGATACGGCCGCTCTCGACCGATACGCCGACATCATAGCGAGGGTCATCGCCGCCGGCATGGAACCGATAATCAGCCTGCATCATTTCATCGTCCCCGCCTGGTGCGGGACGGACTTCTGGCTCAGCCAGGGGATGGCCTGCCGGTTCGTCGAGTACGCCTCGCGGGTCGTCGAGGAGATAAACCTGCGCGTCGCCGAGATCTCCGGGCACACCGCCGACTTCTGGATAACCTTCAACGAGCCGAACCTGCTGCCGCTGATGATGTACGTAACAGGAGAGCATCCGCACAAGAACTTGTGGTTCGGCAACGCGGCCGCCGCGCACGACAATATGCTGCTCGCCCACGTGCTCCTCTACGACCGCATTCATGACACGCACGAACGCCGTGGCTGGAGCGAACCGACCGTCGCCTTCAACACGTTCACGGCGGCCACCTACGAGTTCGACCGTGCGTTCTTCGACCTCGTACGTGCACGCTCTTTCGGAATCGACCGTGGCGACCTCAAAGGTTTCTTCGCCGAGAGGAGAAAAGCGTGGGACTCCGCCTTCGACGGCCTGGCATCCTGGAAATGGCCGAACAATCCATTGGGGGTAGCCCTGTCCAAGATTTATCGCAGGGTTTCCGGGTTTCTCTTCGACCCTGTACGCCTCCAGAGCGCCACCGAGGCTTTATATGCCTCCGAACGCCCGCGCAAGATAGACTGCCTGCCCCTGGACATATACGATCCGTTCGTCCTGGGGACCGTCAACCTCAATATAAACACCAGGTCACTCTGCAACCCGCACGAACTGATGCACAAGCCGTGGTGGGAGTGGAGCCACGAGCCGGAGCAGTTCCGCACCGTTCTGACAGCTCACAACGAGCACAACATCGACAACCTCCCTATCTACGTCATGGAGAACTGCATCGCCCATCATCAGGAGAGGGACGGCCGGGCGGAACCCCGTCCCGACGGCCAGAGCCGCGAAGAGTACCTGCGGTGGAGCATCGGCGAGACCCTGCGCGCTGCCTCCAGCGGAGTTCCCGTGAAGGGCTACGTGTACTGGTCCCTCGTCGACAACTACGAGTGGGGCTCCTACCGCTCGCGCCTGGGACTGTACGAATACGATCACGCGAACGGCACGATAAAGGATAGAAGCGGCCTGGGAGAAGCGGCGGGAGAAGTGTACAAAGAGATCGTCGGCGCGCTGCGAAGCGGTGACCCCGAGGCGATCAGGAAGGCCTTCGGTTTGTAACGGGTTGACGGTCTCGACAACACGTGAAGGTACGGCATCATGAAGCGCAGTGAGATAAACCGCCACTTGAGGGAAGCTGAAGCGTTCCTCGAGTCACGCGGGTTCAAACTCCCGCCGTTCGCCTTCTGGACCCCAGCGGAGTGGAAGGCACGCTCCGGAGAGTGCGAGGTCTTGAGGCGAAAAGCCCTGGGCTGGGACATCACCGACTTCGGCAGCGGCGATTTCGAGTCGGTTGGGCTCCTGCTCTTCACCCTAAGAAACGGCGACGTCACCGATCCCCTGGAGGTTCAGCGCTACGCCGAGAAGATCATGGTGGTCAAAGAGAACCAGCTCACTCCGTGGCACTTCCACCGTTCCAAGGCCGAGGACATCATCAACCGTTCGGGAGGGGAGTTGGTCATCGAGCTCGCCTGGGCGTCGGCGCACGAGAGCTCTCTCGACGACCGGACCGTAGAGGTCTGGTGCGACGGCGTCCCGCGACGGCTGGAAGCGCGCGGACGACTGTCCCTGTCCCCGGGCGAGAGTATCACCATCCCTCCTTTGCTCTACCACAGATTCTTCGGGCTTTCGGACGGAGGTGACGTTCTGGTCGGCGAGGTATCGACCCCAAACGACGACACCACCGACAACCGTTTCCTGGAGGCGGCCATCCGTTACCTCGATATCGTTGAGGATGAAGAGCCGTACAGGCTGCTCTGTCACGAGCTCCCAAGCTCTTGAGCGGTCATGACGGTAGGGAGTGCGCCTGGGGGTGATGTGCCGGCGGTCACCGAAGGGGCGCTGACACGCACTCCTCGTAAAAAGCCGTCAGGAAAACCGGGATTACAACAATAGCTCCTCCAGGATGGATCTGGCTTAGCCCTTCACGGAAGCAGCATATTGGTCAAAATCCAATTCATGACTTGAAAGTGCGACAGTCGCGGGGCTGTGGCCCCGAAAGCTGCAGGATAACGGGGTGCGCCCCAGAAGTAATGCATGAATAGAGGAGAAAAAAGGCAGAAGTAGGTCGCTAAACGCTGATCGAGGTGAATTTACGGGGTTTGTATGCTTTGAATAACGTTAAGCAGGTCGTCGGCAACCACCTCTGACCTGCTTCTTTATCCTGGTGGGGGAGGGTGGATTTGAACCACCGTAAGCTGCGCTAACGGATTTACAGTCCGTTCCCTTTGGCCACTCGGGTACTCCCCCAGTGTATTGCGCCCTGCCTAATCGTCAAGGCACCGTTGCAAATTATCGTAAATGGAGAAGACTTTGTCCAGACCGGTGATGGTGAATACCTTCAAGATGTTGCGTTTATTGCAGATGAGCCGGATACTCCCGCCTTCCATGCTGGTCTTCTTAAGGGCGGCTACGAGCACCCCGAGCCCGGTCGAATCCATGAACTCGAGTCCGTTCAAGTCGATGACCACGTCCTTCTTCCCCGATTCGATGACGCGATAGACCGTCTCCTTGAACACAGGAGAGGTCGAGAGGTCTATCTCCCCCTCCAGCACTACTACCGGGACACCGCCCTCATCCTTGACGTAGGCGTGCAAAACGACTCCCCCTAGATCGCTCAACAGTGCTCCTTCCCTGAGGTATCCTCGACCGAGCGTCTTTCCATACAAGTTTAACACGATGCCCCATCCGCTTATCAAGTGAGGGATCATGTACCCGGAACGTGCCTCATATCACGCATCACACTCCCGTGAATTGTTTAAAAGTATTTATGCGGGGAACATCTATAATCGTCTACATTATTAAAACCGCCCGGACGACCAGGGGGGTGAGGCAAGTGGGTGACAATGGCGATGTGATACGGCTTCGCCTTCCTGCGGAACAGTTCTCGCGGCAGCTTATCAGGTTAGCGGTCTACCTCGTGGCCAGCCGTATGGACCTGGACCTCTCCCAGTTGGAAGACCTGCGCATCGCTGTGGACGAAGCCAGTAATTACGCCGTCATCCACTCCCCCGCAGAGACTACCCTGCAAGTTGAAATAACGCCCTCAAAGGAGTACCTTGAAATCGTCCTTACTTCGCAGCTGGCTGAGAACGGCGAATCGCGTTCGATGATGCCTGAATCCTTCAGTAGAATGATCATGGAGTCCGTCGTGGACGCCTTCGATCTACAGAGGGACGAGGCAAAATGCCGTATCTCCCTGCGGAAGCGCTGTCCCGATTGACAGGCTTCATCGAATCGCGCCCTTCCACAAGGAGATGACCTGTGAGTGGAGACGATGAGCGGCGGCAAGAGCGAAGGCGATACATCAAGGAGCTCTTCCAGACCCTGAAGGAGACCGGCGAACAGAGCGTCCGGGACGAGTTGATCTCCCTCAACATCCACCTCGTGGAATACCTGGCGCGCAAGTTCTCCAGCCGTGGCGAACCACTGGAGGACCTTCTGCAGGTGGGATACATCGGCCTGATCAAGGCCATCGACCGTTACGACCTGGGCCGGGGGGTGGAGTTCAGCACTTACGCCACTCCAACCATAGTAGGCGAGCTCAAGCGTTACTTCCGGGACAAGGGATGGGCTATCCGCATCCCCCGCCGCCTCCAGATGCGTGATCTCGAGCTCAACCAGGCCATCGATCACCTCACCCAGGAGCTGCGCTACTCACCCACCCTGCAAGAGGTTGCCGAGCACCTGGAGATCGGCCTGGAGGAGGTCGTGGAGATCCTGGAGAGCTCTTACGCCACCAATTACCTCAGCCTGGATAATATCTACATGAACAGCCAGGAGGACCGCGGCTTCAGCCTCCTTGATTACCTGGGCGACGAGGACGCCGACTTCTCCCTGGCCGAGGACCGGGACACCCTGAGCAAGCTCCTCTCCCAGCTCACGGACCGGGAACAGAAGGTCATTTATATGCGATTCTTCCGGGGGATGACCCAGATAGAGATCGCCCGCGAGCTCAACATCTCCCAGATGCATGTCTCGCGGCTTCTGCGTAAGATACTGGAGAAGCTGCGCGGCGAGATCGATCTGGAGGAGTTCTGACCCGGGGCCCACGAGCGTCCGTTCACTCTTCTTCCCACAAGCCCATGGGCTGTTCCCCGCCTTGCAGCGGGATCACCCTTTCCGCGGGGAGCATGCCGGCCAGCATCACGGCGTTGCGCGGGGCCTTGCCGCGATAGTGGTTGTTGAAGATAGCGTAGGTACGCTGCGCCTCATCGTCAAGGCGCAGCAGGCCGGGTACCCATTGTGAGAGCTCCTCCTCGTTGTAGAGGTAGTCGTACCTCTCCCAGGACTCCCGTGCGCGGTCCCACCAGGTCTCGTAGTTACGCCCGTGGAAGCGCACGTACCCTGTGTCGCCGGTGAGGATGACGTGGGCTTTCACCAAGCCTTTAAGACGGGGCTCGTCCACGCAGCAGAAGCCCATCGAAAGCTCGCGCAGCAAGTCCATGGTCTCATCGGCTATCCATTCCTCATTGCGGAACTCGACCACTATGTCCTGTGAGGGCAAGCGCTCTCGGAAAAGGCGCAGGTAGTCCCGGTTCGCGTCGGTGTTTTTAAATCCCCACGGGAACTGGGCCAGCACGCATGCCAGTTTGCCGTGGTCCTCCATAGGCCGCAGGACTTCCCGGAAGTGTTCGAATTCGTCCTGGTTGTCCTTGTAGGCATGGGTCAGCCCCTTGTAGGCCTTGATGATGAACTGGAACTCTGGAGCGGTGCGCCTGGCCATGGAGAGGATGCTCTTGGGGGAAGGAAGGGCGTGCCAGGTGCTGTTCACCTCGACCACCGGGAAGCGGGAGGAATAGTACTCGAGCATGTACTTCTTGTCCTGCTTTTCGGGGTAGAAGGCCCCTTTCCAGTCCTGGTAGCTGAATCCCGCCGTCCCTATATAGATCACCCTAAGCCTCCCTTGCTTATCATCTATCATACATAATCCATGGTTCTTACCCATACCTCCTTGTGATGGTCATGATGAGTGAGGGGGTAAACCCCGGCACCGCCCTGAGGATGGGCATTCGGGATGGTTCTCACCCGAACAGCGGAGGGGTCTCGACTTGACCCCGCGACCAGCTCTTCCCGCAGATCCTACAACGTAAAACCCCCGCTGCTCGTGGCCGCAGCGGGGGCCTTGATCATAACCCTCTATGGCATCAGTTTTCGAGTATCTTCACGTCGTCGATGGCGACATCCACGTAGCTGTAGGCCACCCTCTCGTCCACATTACGGCGATTCTTGAAGCGAAAAAGGAAGACGGTGGGATAGACCCCCTCTACAATACCCTCTTTCTCCTCCCAGTGCGTTTTTGGTTTCGATTCCTTAACGGAGATGCGTACGACCTGACCCACCATGTTGCGCATGGTTTCCATGATGTCTGAAATGCTCGCGTTCTCTATCCCGGTCGGCTTCATAGTGTCTACCACCTCGACTCTTTCCTGAGATTTGCAGGAAGCAACATTTTAACACTGTTTTTCCTGCATATCTACCCTTATTCTAACATAATGACGAAAAATGCTGCGATTATGTTCCGCCAATT
>CAYHAT010000148.1:0-8245 GCA_964354675.1 uncultured Actinomycetota bacterium
CCAAGGTGTTGCCCCGTTATCATTCCCCACTACCCACACTTTTCGGAGAAGAACCTATGTTAATATCAACGTAGCAGAATGGGCATGATCGCGGCATGCAGACCGACAATAGCCCGAGAGCCATCCCGGCGGGCTGCAGGACCCATGAGCAAGGAGGAGGGATGATAGGCGTTTCCCGGCGGCAGTTGCAGGAGTTGATAGCGGCCTACGTCGGCAAGCCCGAAGGCCTGCCACCCCTGGACGCCGGCGGCCAGGCGGCCTTCATAGAGGAGTACTTCGAAGCAGGGGCACCCGAGCTGAAGGCGGTCTTTTTCGCCTGTAACCTGTCTTTGCGCGTGCTGGCCCTTGTTCTCAAGGGCAGGCCCTTCTCGCGCCTCGACGCAGAGGAGCAGCAGGAACTGCTCAACCGCATCATTGCCTCGCGCAATCCCCTCATACGCGGCATAGGCGTGTTGCTCGGCCTTCCCCTGCTCATGTCCTATTACCGCAGGCCGGAGGTGGCCGTCCCCCTGGGCTTCGACTCCAAGGCCTTGAAGGAGGAGTCCGCCCTGCGCGTGGTCACCCGGGACCGTGACCTCCCTCCCAAGCAGGAGGGCCCGGAATGATCCTCGGCCCGGACGAAGTCAAGGGCAACGTCTCGCGTTCCGCCGACGTGGTCATCATCGGCTCCGGCGCGGGGGGCGGCCCCATCGCCAGGGAGCTCGCCGGCGAAGGCTATTCCGTGGTGGTGCTCGAGGAGGGTGGTTACTTCACCCGCGAGGATTTCAATATCAATCCCACCGAGTCATATATGAGGATGTACCGCGACGCCGCCCAGACCATAACCCTGGGGGTGCCCTTCATCCTGCTGCCCCTGGGGAAGACGGTAGGCGGCACCACCACGGTGAACTCGGGCACCGCTCTCAGGATGCTCAGGCCGGTGCTCAAGAAATGGCATCTCACCCACGGTCTTACGGACATCAGCGAGGAAGAGCTCAACCTCATCTACGGCCACCTGGAGGAGTTCCTCTTCGTGAAGCGCGCCGACCCCGAGGTGGCGGGTAAGGTCGCCACCACCTTTATGGCGGGGGCGGAAAAGCTGGGGCTCTCCTGCGGCTGGCTGCCGCGCAACGCCAAGGAGTGCGAGGGTTTCGGCTCCTGCGTCTTCGGCTGCCCCTCCGGCTCCAAGCAGAGCGTGGACGTCTCCTTCGTTCCGGACGCCGTGAAGTCGGGAGCGGATATATACACCCGCTGCAGGGCGGACGGGATAAAGGTAACGGGAGGTCACGCCGCCGGCGTCACTGGATATTTCGTGAACCCGAAGACCAGCCGTCCTACCGGCCAGCGTATCGAGGTGGAGGCAAGGGTGACGGTGCTCGCCGCCGGGGCCATCTACTCCCCTTACTTTTTGCTCAAGCAGGGCCTGGCCAACTCCAGCGGCCAGGTGGGCAAAAACCTGCAGATCCACCCGGCCACGCAGTCGATCGCCCTCATGGACGAACCCCTGGGCCCGCCCAAGGGCATCCCCCAGTGCTGCTACGTGGACGAGTTCAAGGGGGAGGGCATCATGCTGGAGGGGGGCACGGTGCCTCCCGAGATACATTCCCTGGCCCTGCCCTTTGCCGGCCGGCGCAACGCGTCCCTGATGACGAGCTACCCCAACATGGGGATCTTCGGGGGCATGGTGTCGGAGAGCGACTCCTGGGGCAGGGTGGTGGACCTGCACCGGCCGGGATATCGCCCCGGCATGCTCTACATGCTGAGGGGAAGGGACGTGGGCAAGGCCAAGGCGGCCACTGTGCTCATGGCGGAGATATGGTTCGCGGCGGGGGCACGCAAGGTCTTCACCCCCTTCGCCGGCCATTACGAACTGTCGGGCCCGCGGGACCTGAAGAGACTGGAGCGCTCCCGCGTACGGGCCACCGACATCTTCGGTATGAGCGCCTACCATCCCTTGGGCACCTGCCGCATGGGCAGCGACCCGGAGTGGTCGGTGGTAAGGCACACCTGCGAGAGCTGGGATCTGGAAGACTTTTACATATGTGACGGCAGCGTGATCCCCTCTTCCCCGGGGGTCAACCCGCAGCTGACCATCATGGCCCTGGCCATGCGCTGCGCCGGGTTCATCGACGACCGGCTTTCCGCCAAAACCTGAGCGTATCGGCGGTAGGCGCGTCCGGTCCGGGTGTGCGAGCCCGGTCAAATAGCGAGGGAGACGGGCGATATGGAAGAACCTGTTGCCGGCGGACTGCGAGAGGAATTGGAGCGCCTGGCGGGAGCCGCCTCTCATCGCAGCATCCACGACCTCAACCAACTGGAGCAGGAGGCGAAAGAGCGTGCCTACTCCCTGCTCATCCCCGACCAGGTGTTCACCCTCTTCGATATCGACAGGGAGAAGCTCAGCAACCGCGACGGCGCACGAGTGATCGAGTTCAAGGCTCCGCCCAGGGCCACCTTCGCCATCATCGAGGTGAGGGAGCACCCTGGAGACCAGGATTGCATCTTCTTCTTAGAGATCGAAGACACCGCCTTTTACAAGATCGACATCAACTTCCTCATCATCAACGATCCTCACGGCCCGCGCTTCAACACGGATATAGACGAAGCCGGAAAAAGGACCAAGTTCGCCACCGTACGCCGCAACATACCGGAGGAGATACGGGCCATGCAGGCGGGGCTGACGCCTGGACAGGTCAGGCAGGGCCTGCGCCTCTTGAAGCATTTCATCCCCCGCGCCACCGCCTTCGTCAACGCCATGAGGCAGGATATGATCATCGCCGAACCCCTTGCCTACAACAATGCCATCGTCTTCGAGAGCTACGGCTTCAACTACATCCGCGGGCGCCGCAAGATGGATGAGATAAACGAGGGCTTCCGGCCCGGGGGAGAGCTTTTCCGTAAACTGGACGGGAGCACCCCTTTCCGGCAGCCTGGCGCGGAGAAGACGGTGCGCGGCAGGAGCTGGGCTATCCACGACGGCATCCTGGGTGAGCCCTGGCGCGGCATCGAGATGTACCGGCGCATAGAGCCGGCCGACGTATGCACTTTCCCCGAATGCGTGTATTGATCCCCTAGGGTTGGAAGCGGTAGCCCTTTACGCCGTCCGTCTTGATGCTCTTGAGCTTGGCATCGGTGAGATCGACGTCGGTCATGATGGCGTTGGTGAAATCGGAGTTCTCGAGGTTCGTACCCAGCATCATCACGGATTCCATATCGCAGTCGCTGAAGTCCACCCCGATTGCCAACGACTTGTTCAGCACAGCATCCTTCATCTTTGCGCCCGTGAGCTTCGCCCCGGAAAGATGGCAGCCGCGCATATCGGCGCCCTCGAGGTTCGCGCCCCTGAGGTCCGCGCCGTGCAGGTAGGCCCCCACGATAAAGGCTTTGCGTAAAATGGCGCTCGAAAGGTCGGCTTCCCCCAGGTTTGCACGCATAAGATGTATGTAGGTGAGGTCCAGGCCATGCAGGTCGGCCCCGTAGAGGTCCGGCATCTCGTAGATGTTCTCCCGCCTCCAGCGGTTCCAGGCCTCGACGCCTTGCATCAGTATCTTCAAGTGCTCTTCGTTGGCCAATCCACTCTCCTCCCCGCCAACTTGAAACCCCCGCCGGTCCGTAATTATGTCCATGCGTTACCTGCGTGTCAAGAAAGTGGAGGTTAAGGACTTGTCCGGACCAAACGATTACTATGGAGGTACTGAAAAAGCCGCGTCTTGATAGAGAAAAGGAGTGGTATCCATGGTAGAGGGGCAGCAGCCGCCCAACCCCCCGGTGAGCGACGAGCTGAGGGATAAGGCGGAGAAGCGGGTGAGCCAGAAGATGGCCCTGCTCTCGCACATCGGGTCCTATGTCATCGTAAACGGCTTCCTCATCCTGATATGGGCCGTGACCGGAGCGGACACGGGAAACTTCTGGCCTATCTGGATAATGATCGGCTGGGGTATCGGCCTCGCCTTTCACATCTTCGGCTATATCACCGGGAAGCGGAGCGATGCCATGAAGGACAAGATGGTCGAGAAAGAGCTCAAAAAGATCAATAAGCAGCAGGGCCCGTCCTGAACCGTATCGGAAAATATTGCTCTACGAGCCAGGCGTGTCGTATATCCCCTGAACAATATCCTAGCGGTCGATGATGCCGCGGCAATGATAATAGTGATCGACATGGTCCCGCTCTCGCATTGCGTCCCCATCGACCTCTTGTCTATCCGCGCCGCATGGTTTAACTTTAGTGAAAGTGTACGCTGCCTCGGGCCAGGGGCTGTCTCGAGGCGACAACGGTTAGTGGCGAAATGCTATAGAATCTTTTGTATCAGGGGTTTGCGACACCTGTAGCCCATCAAGCTGTTCCATGGCCGATGCATCCTGTTGACCCGGCCCGCACCACCGTTCGGATCTGGGCAAGCCGGATGATCCGCCGGGGTGGCGGAGAGAGAGATAAGGGGGAGTGATGAAAGAGGACCTTGAGAAGATCAGGGAGGCCGAGAAGTCTTGGGAGGAAGGCCCGCTGGCGAAAGCCTTAAAGAGGTTCCCCTACCTCACGGAGGAGAGCGCCCGCTTCTGCTCTCCCTTGGACATCGAGGGCTTCGATTTCCTGGAGAAGGTTGGTTTCCCGGGCACCTACCCCTATACTGCCGGCACTTTCCCCATCGAGCCCATGGCCGGGCTGGCACGGTTGGCCTCCATGGCCGGGACGGGTGAGATACCGGGGGCGGGAGGCCAGACCCGGGCCGCTATCTACTCCGGCTACGGCACGCCGGAGGACACGCGCGACTATTACCAGGGCCTGCTCGAGAAGGGCGGCAGAGGCGGACCGAACCTGGCCTTCGACCTCCCCACCCAGTGCGGCTACGACTCCGACGACCCACTCTCCGAGGGCGAGGTAGGCAAGGTGGGGGTGTGCGTGGACACCCTCGCGGACTTCGAGATCATCTACGAGCCCTACCGGGGAGACCTCGACCTGGGCAGCATCGCGTCCAACTTCACCATCAACGCCCCGGCCAACATCGTCATCGCCATGTATGCGGCCCTGGCGGAGAAGCGGGGCGTGCCCCTGGACAAGCTGCGCGCCACGCCCCAGAACGACATCCTCAAGGAGTACATCGCACGCGGCACCTATATCTTCCCCCCCGGGCACGCCCTGCGCATGTTCCGCGACAGTCTCCTCTTTATGTGCAAACACATGCCCAACGTGAACATCACCTCCATCGGCGGTTACCACATCCGCGAGGCCGGGGCGACACGGGAGCAGGACCTGGCCTTCAGCATGGCCAATGCTATAGCCTATCTGCAGGTGGGGGTGGATGCGGGGCTCAACGTGGACGAGTTCGCCCCGCGCTTCACCTTCAACGCCTTCGGCGGCAGTATGGAGCTGCTCAAGGAGGTCGCCTTCCAGCGGGCGGCGCGGCGCATGTACGCCCGCATCCTCGCGGAGAGGTTCGGCGCCAAGGACCCCCGCAGCATGCGCATCCGCCAGGCCATCGGGGCCCACATCGGCCCCTCCTCGACCACCCTGCAACGGCCCCTCAACAACCTCTCCCGGGCGGTCATCGGCGCCATCGCCAGCGTCCTCTCCGGAGGGAGGCCGCTGCCCTTCCCACCCTACGACGAGCCGCTGGGGCTGGGGTGGAGTGTGGAGGCCATGCAGCTGGCGACGGACGCCGGAAGGATCATCGCCTGCGAATCCCGTATGCTGGAGTTCACCGACCCCTTTGCCGGCTCCTACTGCATGGAATCGCTCACCGATGACATCGAGAACGCGACCTGGGAGGAACTGGAAAAGATCGAGAAGATGGGAGGGGCGGTGGCCGCCATCGAGAGCGGTTACATGCAGCGCGAGGCGTCCCGCAGCGCTTACGAGAGGCAGCGTGCCATGGAGAAGGGCGAACGCCTGGTGGTGGGGGTCAACTGCTTCACCGGCGAGAACGAGCTCGAGGTGTCCACCAACCGCCTGGTGCCCAACCCCTACGACCCCAAGAAACGCGAGCAGGCCGAGGATAAGCAGAAGGCCCGGCTGGAGGAGCTGAAACGCGAGCGGGACGACACGCAGGTGGCACGCCTGCTCGCAGAGCTGGAGGCCCTCGCGAAGAAGGAGGAGGAGAACCTCTTCCCCCACCTGATAGAGTGCGTCAAGGCCTACGTTACGGAGGGGGAGATATGCGGCGTCCTCAGAGAGGTGTTCGGGGAGTACAAGGCGGCATCCCCCTTCTGATGGGCCGAGGGAAAGAGTCTAAGGACGAGGATCACGTCTTCCGCTACCGGCTCGGCGACACGGGCCGCAAGCCTGTCCACTCCGACCGCCTGGCGGAGATGGTAAGGCAGCAGCTCTGCAACATACTGGATATCGCCCAGCCCCTGCAGGGCGACAGCGAAGCAGCGGCCGACGCCTTCCGCTTTCTAGGGCCGGAACGCCGCGCTTACGAGCTGTATAACGGAAACGGCACCAGCAAGACGGGGGGCGGGAGAAGTGAGGGGGAAGAGCAAAGTGCCGTAGACAGCGGGGACAATGCTTATCTCAACCTCGCCAACGCGGCCCTCTACGAGCCCCGCATCGAGTTCATCGCCGAGCAGCTCGCGAGCCTCCTCAGCGTGGTCGAGCTGGAGAGCGGCGGGGAGCCGGTGCGGATAGACGGTTTCCGCCTCAAGGACCTGGGGGATTGGGTGGGCCCGCACGCCGCCACCCCCGCCGATGTCTTCAACCACGCCGCCACGCGCTGCCAGTACGACTGCATCTTCTGTTATAACCGGGGTGCGGTGGAATCCCTGGAGCAGCCGCCTCATAGCCCGGGGGAGGAATGGAAAGAGCTGGAAACCAGGGTGAGGCACTACAACCCGCGCGCCGGCAGGGGTCTCTTCCCCACCTTCGGGAGCCCGCGCGAAGCCCTCGCCCACCCCCACATCCTGCCGCTGCTGCGGTCCCTGCGGGAGAAGACCGGCGAGCCCTTCCGCCTCTGCAGCAACGGCGGTGTCCTGGACCGGGATTTCGTTGCCGCCCTGGCGGAGCTGGCCCCCGTGTACCTGGATCTCTCCCTCAACAGCTCCTCGCCGCAGCGGCGCTCCATGCTCATGGCGGACCGCCGCCCGGAGAAAGCCATAGGCGCCCCGGCCCTCCTGGCCGATGCGGGCATACCCTTCGCGGTGACCGTGGTGGCCTGGCCCTACCCCGGCCTGGAGGAGATGCTGCGGGACCTGGATGAGACGGCCAGGTACGCGGACGCTGAGCAGGCCCGCCTGGTGCAGGTAAACCTGCCGGGTTACTCCCGCTTCTTCTCGGCGCGCGAGCCCTTCGACACCGGCGAGGTGTGGGGCGAGACGGTGCGGCTGGTGCAGCGTCTGAGGGAGGAACTGACCTGCCCCATCTTCGTCAGCCCCTCCTTGTACGAGGAGAACCTGACGCGGCCGCGCAAGAACCAGCCGGAGGTGATCGGAGTGGTGCGGGATTCGCCGGCCGCGCGTTGGGGGCTCACGGCGGGCGACATGGTGACGGCGGTCAACGGCATCCCGGTAAAGAGCCGGCCCCAGGCCAGGGACCTCCTCGCCCTGCTGCAGGAGAGCGGTACCGACCGCGCTGCCATGACCGTGCTCAGGGAAGGCCGGTCGGTGGAACTCGCAGGGGATACCGGGGACTGGTCTTATCCCTTCGACCCCATCACCGGCACTCACCTCGGCGCGGTGTTCATGGGCGCCGGGCTGAGGACGAGCTACCTGGAAAGGCTGGAGGCGCTGGTGCGCGATAGTGGGGCGCGCGAGGTCCTCTTCCTCACTTCCACCCTGGTGCGTCCCACCCTCGAGCAGCTCCTGCGCGAGCGCCCCCTCTCCCTGCCCGAGGGAACCCGCTTAAGGCTGGGGGTGCCGGAGAACCGCTTCTTCGGAGGGAACATCATGTTGGGCGACCTGCTGGTGGTGCAGGACTTCATCGACTTCGTAAACGAACACCCCGAGGGGGCGGAAGCCCGGCCCGACCTCGTGGTCATCCCGTCGTCGCCCTTCCACTTGAGTGGTTGGGGCAGGGACCTCACCGGCCGGACATACCTGGATATAGCGCGGGAGACGGGGGTAGCGGTCCGACTGCTGCAGTGTCATCCTATATGGGAATGAACATGGCTATCGCGGTTATGATGGCAAGCGGAATAGATCGCGGCAAGGCCGCACGGGCTCGTATGCGCTGAGCCAGTGCGGGTAAGGTAAGAACTCACCCGATACTCTTTTCGGGTCTCTGAAGAGAAGGGGGAAGAGATTGGCAGCGACAACCGAAAAAGGAACGGTCAGGGTG
>CAYHAT010000149.1:0-5766 GCA_964354675.1 uncultured Actinomycetota bacterium
CGCAGCGGCCGGGCGGGCCCTACGACCTCCTGAGCGAACGCTCTACCGACTCGGGCGTCGACTACCTGGGTTACGTGGACACCGGCCTCACCGACGGCGCCACCTACTATTACGTGGTGACCGCTGTGGACCGCCAGGGGCGCGAGAGCGAGCGTTCGAGGGAGCTCGCTGCCGCACCTGCCGCACAATTGGTCGAGGCAGCTGTGACCGTGAAAAAGAGCATGGTCCTCTCCATCGCCGAGCAGAAGCTATATTGCCTGGAGAACGGCCGCGTGGTCTACGTCTTCCGCGTCTCCTCCGGGGCGGGCGGCACGCCCACCCCCACGGGCGACTTCCGCATCCTCTACCACGACCAGGCCCACCCCGTGCCCAAGTACCCCGGGTGCGTCTGCTATTACTGGATGGGGTTTTTCGAGGATTACGCCATCCACGCCTGGCCCACCTACAACGGCGTGCAGTCGAACTACGAGGGACTGGGCTACCCCGCCTCCCACGGCTGCGTACGCCTCGACCCCACCCAGGCCTCTATACCCTTCTACTGGGCACCGGACGGGACCCCGCTTTCCATCATCCCCGGCCCCTTCCAGCAGCCGCCTGCGCCCATCCAGGGCGGGCATGTCTCCAAGGGAGCGGCCGACGCCGCCACCACGTGGTATTTCGCCGAGGGATACACCGGGGGCGGGTTCAACGAGTACGTCCTCATCTTCAACCCCCAGCAGCAGGCCACGTCCTTCGAGGTGGACATGATGCTACCCGACGGCAGCGTGCACACGTCCTCCTTCGGCGTGGGGGCCAGGAGCCGCATCACCCTCAACGTGGACGATTTCGGTGGCATGTCGAACACCAACGTCTCGGTGCGGGTGCGGTCCGTCCTGCCCGTGGTGGCGGAACGTGCCATGTATTTCGACTACAACGGCAAGACCGGGGGGCACGTGTCCCTGGGGGTCACCGAGCCCTCCCAGGACTGGTTTTTCGCCGAGGGGTTCACGGGTGGCGGCTTCGACGAGTACATCCTCGTGCTCAACCCCAACCCCCAGGACGCCATGGTGACCTTCGACTTCTTAAAGCCCGATGGGAGCGTATACTCGCAGGACTTCCCGGTGGGGGCGAACAGCCGGGCTACGGTGAACGTGGACGCGGCGCCTGGGATGGACGCGACCGACGTCTCCATCCGCCTCCATTCCAACCAAGCGGTAGTGGCGGAACGCGCCATGTACTTCGGGTACAACGGCATAGACGGGGGGCACGTGAGCACCGGCGCCTCCCAACCCTCCCTGGAATGGTACTTCGCGGAGGGATATACGGGGGGAGGGTTCAACGAGTATATCCTGGTCCTCAACCCCGATCCCCAAGATGCGTTGGTGACCTTCGACTTCTTAAAACCCGACGGCAGCATGTACTCGCAGGTCTTCCCGGCCCGGGGTAACAGCCGCACAACGGTTTACGTGGACGCAGTGCCCGGGATGGACGCTACCGACGTCTCCGTCAAGCTCACCTCCAACCGCCCGGTGGTAGCGGAGAGGTCAATGTACTTCGGGTATCCCGAGTGCCCGGGCGGGCACGTGCAAACGGGTTACACCGAGCCAGGGAACCTCTACTACTTCGCCGAGGGATGCACCTCGAAATACTTCGATACCTACCTTCTGGTGATGAACCCCAGCGACACCAACCTCCCGGTGGTGGTGACCTTCTGCCGGCCCGACGGCACCACGGTGGGGCAGCCTATGATGGTCGGCGCGCACAGCCGCGCCAGCCTGAAAGTGAACCTGGTGCCTAACCTCTCCAGCTCTGAGTTCTCCATCCGGGTGGATACGGGCGGCCCCGCCATCGTCGAACGCGCCATGTACTTCAGCATCCCCCGCTGATGGGGTCTGCCCCGGACATGGGACATTTTCTTTGGTCATCACAACGTGCGTATACGACGGTAATGGATACTAGCGTTACATACGGGCGTAGCCTATATGGAAACCCCTGCCTGGGGAACTACGGGGTCGGTCGGAGCGACATCGCAAGCGGCTGAAAAAGGGCTGGCAAGCCCGGCGAGCAAGGTGCTCAGAGGAGCTTGCGACGACGACCAGCCTTGTCGCCGGGTAGAGAAGGTTTCACTCAGCCGCGCATGCGGAGCGGAGACCGTTACCCCTAGGCCCCAGGCCGAAAATGGGAGAAATGTCCCATGTCCGGGGCTGACCCCGTCAGACCTGCAACTCGAGGAGCACGCCCATCGTCTATAATCCAAGGTGACGCAGACTAGCGGAGAGAATAAGAATAGGGATAAGAAAGAACGTGTTGGAAGAGCGAGGTCGATGGATTGATCTGTTCGAAGTGCGGTAGTTATCAGCCTGACAGGGCCAAGTACTGCGGTATGTGTGGTGAGGGTCTCTCCCAGGAAGGGCTGATGGAGAGCTTCCTCAAGGACGATCCCGAGCATGAGATTGTCTTGCCCCGCCACCGCAGTTTCTGGTTCTACATGGCCATTACGGGCATCGTCATCCTGGCCCTGGCTGTCTTCGCCGGCGCAGGCTATCTCGTCTATAGGATCGCCTGGGGGGAAAACGAGGCCAAGAACGACGGCGGCGAGGTCGTGGATATGAACCAGGACTACACGGACCCGGAGCTCGGGTTCACCATATCCTATCCCGAGAACTGGTCGCTGGAGCTGGGATCCCCGGCTGAGAACGAACTCGCCGCGCTCACCCTCAGCCTGAGCGCGCAGAAGAACATGGAGCTCCGCGTGTATCAACTGGACCCGGTGATATCCATCGGGGGCATCGAGGCCATAGAGGAGTACCTGGTCGAGGACGCTACCGGACGCATCATCGCCCTGGGCGGCCAACCGGGCTCCAGTGAAGCCTCGCAGCCGAAGAACAGCCAGACGGGCTACGGCCAGGAAGGGACGTCCACATCGGCGACGGGCGAGACGACAGCACCGGATGAGACGGATGAGACCTCGACCGACGAGATGTTCACCTCCACCCGTATCTCCGGCCTCCCGGCTTTCTACACCGAGTTCACCGCCAACATCATGGGCGAGGAGACCAAGTTCCTCCTCTACTACATCGTAGCCGGAGACTATATCTTCGTCTTCCAGGCCCGCTCCCCGGCGGGAGAATATAAGGACGCGCGCCCGCAGTTCTACTCCATCACGGGTTCCTTCAAGTGGGAGCAGATCCTGGAGGAGCAGACCCCCGACGAGACGCCCGATATAAGCAGCACATGGGCCCCTGTGATAACCTTGTGCTGATGCTGAGAGCAGCGGGAATAAAGCGCGTGACCTACGGGTCGCCCATCCCCGGCAGGGCTGAGAAAGGGAGGTGGCGCAATTGCGCATCGTAGTGACTGGCGGAGCGGGATTCATCGGTTCCAACATCGTGGACACCCTTCTGGATGAAGGGCACGCGGTGACGGTCGTCGATAACCTGTCCACGGGCAAGTTCGATAACCTCTACAACGTGAAAGACGCCGCCAAGGAGAACCGTTTCTCCTTCCTGCACACCGATATCCGCGACGACGCCCTGGTGGCGGCCTTCAAGGGAAGGGAACAGGACGCGGTCATCCACCTGGCCGCCCAGCCCGACGTGCGGGTCTCGGTGAAGAACCCGGTGTTGGACGCGGACGTGAACGTGCTGGGCACGCTCAACGTGTTGCAGCTGGCGGTGGAGAACGGCGTCAAGCGCTTCATCAATACCAGTTCGGGAGGATGCGTCTACGGCGAGCCCGATGCCATCCCCGTGGCCGAGGAAGCGCCCAAGCGCCCCGATTCCCCATACGGGGTGAGCAAGGACGTGGCCGAGAAATACATCCGCTACTACGAGCGCACGCGGGATATCTCCTGCTGCACCCTGGCCCTGGCCAACGTGTACGGGCCGCGCCAGAACGCCTTCGGCGAGGCGGGCGTGGTGGCCATCTTCATCGGCAAGATCCTGGCCGGTGAAGAGTGTCTTATCTTCGGGGACGGCGAGCAGACCCGCGACTTCGTCTTCGTGGAAGACGTCGTGGACGCCTACCGCGCCGCGCTCTCCAAGGGCGACGGGGAGTTCATGAACATCGGCACCGGTGTGCAGACCTCGGTGAACGAGCTCTACAAGGGCATCGCGGAGATCATGGAATACAACATCGAGGCCGGATACGCGCCGGCGCGGGAGGGCGAGCTGGACCACATCGCGCTCGACGCGGCCAAAGCGTCGAAGGTGCTCGGCTGGAAACCACGCACCTCTATGGAGGAAGGGCTCTCGCGCACCGTGGAATGGTATCGCCAGAACCTGCGGAGGTAATCTTTGCCCTTTACCGACCTTCATTCCCATATACTTCCAGGCTTCGACGACGGCGCCTCCGACGACGGGGAATTCCTGGAGATGGCCCGGGTGGCGGTGCGTGGTGGCACCGCTCGCATAGCGGCCACCCCCCACTACGACCTCGAGAGCCCCGCCCTTACGTTGGAGGCCGTGCTCGCGGCGGTTGAAGGGCATCGCGAGCTGCTGCGGCGGGAGGGCATCCCCCTGGAGCTCGTCCCGGGAGTGGAGGTGCGGGTGAACGCCGGCCTCTACCGGCTGGCCAGGGGGGACGGGAGCCTGGGCCGCCTCAGCCTGGGAGGCAGTGGAAAATATCTGTTGAGCGACCTTCCTCTCATCGATCTGCCCACGGCGACCGCCGACATCCTTTTCCAGGTGCAGCTGTGCGGGTGCGTCCCCATCCTCGCCCACCCGGAGCGTAACCGCTATCTCGCGGCGAGGCCCGAGGCGGTGAGGAAACTGGTGGAGCGCGGGGTGGAGGTCCAGGTCAACTCCGGCAGCCTGGAGGGATTGTACGGCAAAGCAGCCCGGCACAGCGCGTTCGCCCTGCTCGGCGAGGGCACCGCCCGCCTGGTCGCCTCGGATGCCCATGCGCCCAACGGCCGCAGTGCCGACCTGTCGGGAGCAGCCCGCATCATCCGGGAGCGGCTGGGGGAGGAGGCGGCGCGTATCCTCCTCGAGGTGAACCCCGAGCGGGCACTGGCCGGGGAGGACCTGGTGGACGCCGTCGGGGGGGGCTCGCATCGTTCCAGCCGGGGGCGGTTCTTCAAGCGCAGGAGGTCGCTGTGAGCGCGGCGCGTGACTGGGTCTCCGCGTTTACGGCGGATCCCCGCCGTTCCGGCATCTTCCTGGACTTCGACGGGACTTTGAGCGACATCGCCCCGGTACCAGCCGGAGCCAGGCTGCACCCCAGCGCCGCCGAGCTCCTGCCCGACCTGGCCCGCCGCTACCCGATGTGCGTGATGTCCGGTCGCAGGGCTGCGGACGTGGCCGCCCTGGTGGGCCTGCCCCACATCCACTACGTGGGCGTGTTCGGCATGGAGTGGATGGAGGAGGAGCCGTGCATCGATCCCGTGGTCCTTCCCCACCTCCCGACCCTGGACCGTGCCCGCGGGGAGTTGAACGCCGCCCTCCCCGACCTGCCCGGCGTGACCCTGGAGGACAAGTTGCTCTCCGTCTCGCTGCATTTCCGCGAGGTCCCCGACCAAGAGGACCGGGCGGTGGAGTTGGCGGAGGGATTGGCCGTGAACCTGGGGTTGAAGGTCAGGCGCGGCAGGAAGACGGTGGAGCTGCGCCCGCCCGTGGATATCGACAAGGGCACGGTGCTCATCCGCCTGGCCGCCGCCTGGAAGCTCAAGCGCGCCCTCTACGCCGGCGATGACCTCACCGACGTGGACGCTTTCCGCGGCCTGCGCTATCTCATGAAGGAGGGCGGGTTCGACGGCACGGCTATCGCCGTCCTCTCCCCCGAGACCCC
>CAYHAT010000149.1:5866-8222 GCA_964354675.1 uncultured Actinomycetota bacterium
GCTGACCCCGTTACCAGACGAGTTCATCTGCGTCCTTGGGATTATCCACCTTGGTTATCTCGGCTATCTCGCCACTGTGCAGGCGCACGGTACGGTCGGCCATCTCCGCGATAGCGGAGTTATGTGTGACCAGGATGATGGTCTGCTTTTCCTTGCGATTGATGTCCTGCATGACTTTGAGCACACTCTTCCCGGTTTCGAAGTCCAGTTCACCGGTGGGCTCGTCGCAGAGGAGTATCGGCGGGCTCTTGCAGATGGCGCGGGCTATGGCAACCCGCTGCTGCTCACCGCCCGAGAGCTGGCTGGGGAAGTGGTCGGAGCGATCGGCGAGGCTCACCATCTCCAGGGCACGCATGGACTTGTCACGCGTGTTATCCTCCACCAGCTCCAACGCGAACTCCACGTTCTCCAACGCGGTCAAGGTGGGGATGAGGTTGAAGAACTGGAAGATGAAGCCGATCTGGGTGCGCCGGTAATTAGTGAGACCCTTGTTGTCCAGGTGGGATATATCCTGCCCATTGATGGTCAGTTGTCCCTCGGAGATGGTGTCCATCCCCCCGATGAGGTTGAGCAGGGTGGTCTTCCCCGAGCCGCTGGGACCCAGGATGATGATGAACTCTCCCTTCTCGATGGCCAGGTCCACGTTGCGCAGGGCCTTGACCTCGAGCTCGCCCATGGGGTAGGTCTTGCACACCCTGTCGAAGACTATCAGATCTCTTCCGTTATCTCCCGGATTTACCAACCAGGTCCCTCCTCGTCCTCTTTCCCGTCAATCAACCGACTGAAGCTCGACGATGCTATGCCGCCAAACCTCGCTATATGATACACCATACCTTATCTCGACTGGTATGAGTGCAACCCTTAACGGGCAACCGGCGGGATTTCAATGCCTGGGGATGCTCATCGAAGACGGGTTCGCTAATGGGCACCCTGGGGATGTGAGCCCAGGCACGTTCCAGGCATGCCCCCTGGACTCAGCTCTTCAGGAGGATGTGGAAGAAACGCAGGTAGTCAAGGAGATGGCGCGTGGAGAGGAAGTTGCGGCGTACCTTGTCGTGGCCGGCGTCCCCCATGCGCTGGGCGGTCGCGGGGCTTTCCAACAGCAGGCTCACCTTCTCCGCCGCCTCGCCGATATCCTCCACCAGGAAACCGTTGACGCCATCGTCCACCTGCAGCAGTATCCCCCCTACCTCCCCGGCCACCACGGGCTTGCGCTTCCACATGGCCTCGGCGACGGTGAGCCCGAAACCCTCGCGCAACGATTTCTGGAGCACTACCGTAGACATGGCCTGGAAGGCGCTCACCTCCACGTTGCCGATCCCCTGCTGGTTGGAGAGCAGGAAGATGTCGGGGTCGCCGTCGCTGTACTGGAAGGTCTTTTCGTAGTAGTGCCATCCCTCGGGATCGTCGTCGGCCATGCTGGCCAGGTACACTAGCTGCAGGTCGTGGTGGCGGCGCTTCACCTCGCGGTAACAGTCCACCAACCCCAGCGGGTCCTTCCAGGGGTCGAAGCGTGAGACCTGGAGCATGATCGGCCGGGCCTCATCCACGCCGTAGCGGCGGGCGATGTCCGACTGCACCCGCTCCTCGGGGATGATGTTCTTGGCGCTCAGGGGGTCTATGGAGGGCGGGATGAAGGCCAGGCAAGGCACCTTGATGGGCGACTTTATATATTTGTCCATGGTGAAGACGGCCCCGTCGTAGAGGTCGATGTAGTCCTCGAGGAACTCCCAGGCATCGTCACACGCGAAGGTGGTGTCTATATGGCAGCGCCATATCCACTTGCCCTTGCGGGCCTTCATGCCCTCCACCGCGGCGATCATCGCGCAGGGCTGGGGGTCGTGCACGATGACGAAATCGTATTCCGCGTTGAAATCTGATGCGTTCTCGTCGCACATGGTAAGGTACTTAGCCTTCATCTCGTCGGTGATGGGGATCTCCATGCCCTGCAGCGCGTTGTGGAAGAGCTTGGTGATGGTGAAGAAATCGGAGTCCCCCTCGATGAGGTGCCACTCCGCCTCCAGGCCGACACTGCTCATGAGCGGCACCAGGGTGTAGAGCATCTCGGCCACCCCGCCCCCGTGGGCCGTGCTGTTGATGTGCGCCACCCGCGCGCCCTTGAGGCCCTTCGCCAGGGACAGGATCTCGTCCAGCACCTCGTCGCCGGCGATACGCCGGTACTGTTCTATGTTCCTCGGTTGGACCGGTACCCTGGGCAGCATGCGCTTCTTTCCTCAACCGTTAATGGATCTCGCAACCCTCCGACTAACGCCCAATGCCATTCTAGCAGAGGCCAGGGGGTCAGGCCCGGCCTTGTGCCTGAGGTGCGCTTCACACGTCATCGCAAGCCAGGCTG
>CAYHAT010000150.1:0-4578 GCA_964354675.1 uncultured Actinomycetota bacterium
TGGCAGGCCGGGGTTCGCAACTCATTGAATTATTCCAGGGTCCTTGGACTAAAGATCCTTACTGGAAGCATGGAGTACTGGGTGACTCTCTGGATATCTTCTTTGTAACGACCCGTAACAAGGTTTCTCAATGCGAATCGGCATTTTATAAGCTGCTGGAGGAGTATGGCTATGCTGCCGAAGATGTTGGCAAGTACATACAGCCTTTGGAGTACGGGAGGGTTTTCCACATGGAATTCAGCATCCCGGTCAGGCCTGATTCCCATCAGGATGGAAAGCTGAAGTCTCTTTCCAGAAAAGCAGTCGCAGAGATTTCCAAGCAGGGTGGGTTCTTTTCGAGGCCGCATGGCATATGGGCGGAAGAAGTTTTCAATCTATGTCCCTCGAATACCACTGCTCAAATGACGATGAAGAAAATCCTTGATAAAAACAACATAATGAAAACGGAGGAGGGCTTATGTCTTTAAAAGAATTTGAGTGGGATACTATCAATTGTGCACGGTGTTCCCTTTGCAAATGGGTAGACCCCTGGGAGCTTACGAGCGAGAGATTCGCAAAAGTTTGCCCTGCAGTCGCCCGCTATCTTTTTGATGCCTACTCATGCCAGGGAAAAATGGACATAGCATCGGGATTGATGCGCGGTGAGATAGACTTCACCGAAAGTGTTTTGGACATTGTCTATAAATGCAACCTCTGCGGAGCATGCGATACCATGTGTAAACGAAGTAGAGAGTTGGAGCCCCTCCTTCTGTTCAAGGCACTGCGGGCGAAGTGCATAGAGGATGGGCAGATCATCCCCGAGCACATGTTCCTGATTGACTCCCTCAAGAGAGAGGATAACGTATTCGGGGAGCCGAAGTCGAAAAGGGGCGCCTGGGCCGAAGGGCTGGAGCTGAAGGACATAAACAAGGAAAAGGCCGAGGTGCTCTTCCACGTGGGTTGCCGCTACTCCTACGACGCGGACCAATGGGATATACTGCGGGGCGTGGTGGATATCCTCCAGGCATCCGGAGTCGATTTCGGGATCGCCGGCAGTGAGGAAGCCTGCTGTGGGGGGCGCGCCTATGAACTGGGCTACCAGGGGGAGGCGAGTAATTTCGCGGAGGACGTTCAGGGCAGGGTAAAATCCTCCGGCGCCACGACCCTTGTGACCGGATGCTCGGACTGCTACGCGGCGTTCAAATACACCTACCCTTCATTGGGCAAAGAACTATCTGCGGAAGTTTTACATATAACTGAATATTTGGAGCGCCTTCTGGAAGAGGGACGGCTTAACCTTACTCAGGACCTGGGTATGAAGGTGACGTATCATGATCCTTGTCATCTGGGAAGGCTCAGTGAACCATTTATCCCCTGGGAAGGAAGCAGAGGGGCTTATGGGAGGCATACCCCTCCTAAGGAATTCCGGCGAGGGACCTTTGGGTGTTATGACACTCCTCGTAACGTGATTCGCCAAGTTCCTGGTGTTGAGCTGGCAGAGATGGAACGCATTCGGGAATACTCCTGGTGCTGCGGATCTGGTGGGGGGGTATGGGAAGCATACCCTGATTTTGCCTCTTGGACGGCTGCGGAAAGAATAGAGGAGGCCCTTTCTACAGGAGCAGAAGCTTTGGTCACTGCCTGCCCGTGGTGTGTAAGGGCATTCAAGGATTCGGTAGGGGAATCTGGTGCGCCTATTAAGATTTATGATCTCACGGAGCTGGTACGGTTGGCAGTCGGAAACGACAAGAAGAAATCTAAAAAGATGATTTAGGAGGCTACCATGGGATTATCAGATAATGCGCTGAGGGCCCTTACCGAAGTATTGGGGGAAGAATATGTAAGCACCGATCCGGCCGTGATGCGTTCATATTCAAGGAATTTCACGTCTCCTCTTGGGTCTCGACCCGTAGAGTGTGTTGCCCTTCCGGGCAAGATGGAGGATATCCAGGAGATATACCGTCTGGCCAATCGCTTCGATTTCAAGGTTATTCCCACCGGCACCCATCTGTTTATGTCTTGTGAGCCGCTGATACCGATCTATGACCATCTGATAATAGACCCCAAGAGAATGGATGGGATATGGATAGACGAGGAAAACATGTATGCGGTAGTAGAACCTTATGCTACCTGGGGCCGCTTGCAGGTGGAAGCAATGAAGCGTGGCTTGACTTGCTATATCCCTTCAGCAGGCGCTCAGACCTCGGTTGTGGCCAATTTGACCTTTCAGGGTTACCACATGGCCGCGCACCGGCTTGGTGCGGGATCCCGCTCGATGCTCGCCATGGAGTGGGTGTTGCCAGACGGTGAGATCATGAACATAGGATCCACCTCATCTCCAGGTGGTGAGTATTTCTGGGGTGAAGGTCCGGGGGCGGATCTGAGAGGTATGATAAAGGGAGTCTGGGGGTTTTTCGGAGGCCTTGGCATGTGCACCAAGGCAGGGATAAAACTCTTTCCCTGGCCCGGTCCTAAGAAGTTGCCCACAAGGGGAGCCACTCCGGATAAAAGGGTCTTTCTTCCTGAAGATAAATTCAAGATCTATGCCATCGGCTTCCCCACCTTCGATTCCGTGATAGATGCTATGTACGAGATAGGACGCTCTGAGATAGCCTCGGTATGCGTACACCTGCAAAAAGGGTGGCTTGCTGGAGAGCTTGCACTTAGCCAGGAGGATTACTTCAGCATGTGGGAGAGTGAGGCTTACCAGAAATCCGTAGAAAACATGTTGGTGGTAATGCTTACGGCCTATACCTCGAAAAAGCAGCTCGAGTATGAGGATGATGTGCTGAGATCAATTATGGATGAATACGGTGGTAAGTTTCTCTCTGATGAAGTCCAGGAAGGTATAGCCCAGGTGCTGGTTCCCGATCTTATGATCAGGCCCAACGTTCTCTTTCGGGGCTTTCGCGTTGCAGGGTCCTTTTTCGATGTCAAGGGAGCATTGGATTCTATGGATCATGGGGCTATAGCCCATAAGACAACCCTTCCCTTCATCAAAGATTTTGTAAAGGATAAAACACCTCCTTTCATGGATGACGAGGGTGCCGTCCATTACGTATGCTCCTATGACCTTGGTCATTCGGGTTTCTTTGAAATGCCGTTTCTTTATGAGCCTGACGCTGACTGTAAAAACATAAAGACCCTCCTCGCGGGGCTAACGGCCAAGGGCTACCTGCACGACGCAAGGCACAAAACCTATCCTGGCGGATTTGTCGTAAGCGTAGGGGCGGATATCATGGGGCCATTTATGGGAGGATTTCAAAAGATAATAAAGAATGTAAAGGCCACTTTTGACCCCAATTATGTGTCAAACCCGGGATGGCCCGTCCTTATGTGGTCCAGGCTTTCAAAAGATGGCATTAAATATGCCATGAATTCGTATAGAGACAAAAGAAAAAATAAAGATGAAAAAGTTCACTAGCTTACCGGACACTCACCCCCACAGATAAGAAAAAGGAGTTGGAGAAGGATGTATGACGTTATCGTGGTCGGAGGCGGGGTCGGCGGTATCGGTGCTGCTGCGCTCTTGGCCAAGCAGGGGAGAAAGGTGTTACTGCTTGAGAAAAATCCCAAGGTGGGAGGAAAGTGCGTCTCTCATAAGAAAGAAGGGTTCCACTTTCCCGTGTTTATCCACGCTTTTGGACGGGGCAGCAAAGGGAGTTGTGCACATATAGCCAGGATGTTGGGAGAAGAGATTGCCTGGGCGACAGTAAATGAGGTACCAATATGCATCAACGGGGAGTGGATGGGGATTTCCGTAAAAGGCAGACCTAAAGGGGTGAAACTACCATTTAAGGATGTGCTTTCATTAGCACTACTGGCACTGGAGACTTTGCCGAAACTGCTCACCAGAAAAGGGCAGGATGAATTGGACAGGACGGACCCGAGAAGCTGGCTACTCAAGCGTACCGACAATCCCAAACTCCACGCCATTATAGGTTACTTGTCAGGCGCATTCTACTGCATCCCTTACTGGGAGGCCTCTATAGGAGAGACAATTAAGATATTTCGGGGCTTAATGAAAGGGAAGATCGCATATCCTGTCGGTGAGTGCGAAGCCATTCCAGAAACATTGTTTAAAGGATTCAAGAAGCATGGCGGCGAGTTTAAACAAGATAACGTAAAAAGGATCGTTGTGTCAGAGGGAAAGGTGCAGGGAGTGGAGTTGAGTGATGGGGAGATCCTGGAAGCCCCTCTGGTAATAAGCAATGCCGGGATAAGAAGGACCGTTCTGGACCTGGTTGGTGAGGAGCATTTTGATAAGAGTTATGTAGATTACCTAAGAAATCTGAGGCCCTCCTGGTCGGCCCTGGTGGTACATACGGCCCTTTCAAAGAAGATAACCGATAGGATAGGGGGCTTATACGCGAACTCACTGGATGTTGTGGGATACACAAAGCAGCTTGAAAGAGGAGAGATACCCGAGAAACCTTACATGTGGTGTACGGTTACCACAAATCTAGTTTCATCATTTGCCCCTCCGGGCAAGCAGATTATATGTTTTGGTTGCCCAATGCCTTTTAGGGAAGGAGCTGATTGGGAAGAATGGGCGGATAAAGTCCTTGAGTCCGGAGAAGAACTATTCCCAGGTCTGAA
>CAYHAT010000150.1:4678-8132 GCA_964354675.1 uncultured Actinomycetota bacterium
GAAAAAAGGGTCATCATTATTGGCGCCGGTATTGGTGGTGTCGGACTTGCAGCATTGCTGGCAAAAGACGGCGCGAAACCCATCGTGTTTGAGCGGAATAACTTTGTGGGAGGAAAAGCTGGGAGTATTGAGCATAAAAAGTGCCTGGTAGAAGTAGGCATCCATATTTCGCCAAGAGGTGAAAAAGGGCCTCTGGCCCAACTCGCCAAAAAGACTGATGCCGATGTTAGATTCATGAACAAGAGTCCAATGTTTAAACTGATCTATGGCGAGAATGAGGGCATGATCTATCAGAACATGATGCATCCTGTTTCTTTGCTTAACATGGTTCGAACAATCAGCCCATCTATTAAAGCTTTACCCGGCATCCTGCGTTTCATGATGCTGGCTTACCGTATTAAAACCAAAGAAGATGCAGCACCGTATTACCATATTCCAGCAAAATCCGTTATTGACAAATATACGAGCGACCCTGACATACATGCGTTTTTAAATTTCTGCTGTGTTATGATGTTCTGTATTTCAACAGAAGAAGCCTCTGCCGGTGATTGGCTACTCGCTTTCAACAATTGGATTACCAGTGGAGGAACTGCATATCCTAAAGGTGGCTTTGGCGCCATTCCAAATACCTACATGAAGGTCTGTGAGGATGCAGGTGGAGAGCTGCATCTCAATGAAGAAGTGAACAGGATTATTACCGAGGAAGGGACTGTTAAAGGCGTGGAAACCGATAAAGGTTTCTATCCTGCTGAGATCGTTATCAGCAATGCGGGCGTGGTGAAAACCCTGGATATGACCGGTGATCAGCACTTTCCTGACTCCTATGTTGAGAAAGCAAGAAATTCGATAGATTCGACTGGCGGAGCCACGGTGATATTTGCTCTTGATGCACCTTTGGCCAAGACACCCTTAAATGTTTATATTCCCAAACGATACGATTGGGCAGCTACAATAAAAGGCTTGGAAAAAGGCCGGATACCAGATGATATTGCAGTGTTCATGATTTCACCGACTGTTGCGGAGCCGAGTGTTGCGCCCGAAGGATTACATCTTTTGCTGGGAGCAGCAGGGACCGTACCAGCAAACATGTTGGATAAAGATTTAAATAATAAAGTGATGGATCTCGTCGAAAGCAGGATGGAAAAACTATTTCCTGGATTAAGGGAACATACCGTATGGAAAGAACGACATGGCGTAGATTTCATGGCTGCAGTCGGTGGCCGTGGACACGGGGAAGTTATCGGTATGGCTCAACGATATGATCAGGATGCTGATAAACGCTTTTCTCCAAGAACCCCGATAAAAGGTCTCTATATAGTCGGCGCCGATACAGGGAGTTTCGGTATAGGGACAGAACTGGCGGCTCAAAGCGCCATGGAAACCCATACACTGATTCTCGAAGATAATTAGCATGAGTATCAGGCAATCGTCATGAAACAAAAAAGCGAAAGAAAGAGAGAATCCAGGATTACCTCATAGGATTAAATCTGGATATATAGAACACGGGGTCTATAAGGACTCATGTCCTTATTCTTTGAGGTTGAAAATGTTGTATAAACTGGGAGGGTCTTGACTGGCTAAGGGGTTGTTTTATGTTTCTGGATAAGCAGATCATTTATAAAAACTTAGGCAAGCTTTTTTACAAATTGACCTACAGTACTGGGCTGGTTCGTTCTCCACTCATGAAAAAATTCGAGGATCAGATCCGCAAGCACAAGGACAAGTTCATCAAGCCGGGCGATGCGGGCTTTTGCCTTCCCAACGCCGGGGTCATACAGATAAACGAGAGCGTAGAAAAACAAGACATGGCTTTACCTGTCGAGGTGATCGATCACTTCATTGAAAAATCATGTTACCGGGCTATCATGAATTTCTGCATATGTCGCGATTCCAATAAATGCAAGGATTATCCCCGAGATTTCGGCTGCATGTTCATGGGCGAGGCAGCCAAGGGTATTCATCCTGACCTCTGCCGGTCGGTTACCAAGGAAGAGGCCCGCGCGCATATCAGAAAAAGTCAGGAACTGGGTCTGGTCAGCCTCGCGGGCAAGGCATATGTTGACTGCACGTGGCTTGCCATAGGCCCACACACAAAACTCTTTACCGTGTGTTCATGCTGTCCTTGCTGCTGCGTATCGCTCGTAGCGCCTTATATAGCACCTGACCTGATAGACCTCTTTAGTAAGATGCCTGGTGTCAGTGTACAGGTAGGCGATGAGTGCGTGGGGTGCGGGGACTGCATGGATGCCTGTATCTATGGCGGCATAGTCGTCAAGGATGATCGTGCAGTGATCACGGAACGTTGCCTTGCTTGCGGAAGATGCGCAGAAGCCTGCCCTAATAAGGCCATCACGGTGCAGATCGATGATCCGGACTATATCAAAAAAGCAATAGAGTTTTTAGAACCCCGCGTTGACGTGACTTAAAAGACGTATGCCGGAGATGGCGTACCTGTGCACCGTGCTTGCACGCTACACAAGACTAGTATCACTTGACATTAAATTACTAAAGGTAATAATATTACTAATATTATATTAACTTCACTGTAGGGGCTACCTGAGGAAGGTGGAGGATGGGAATCGTCGAACGCAAGGAAAGGGAGAAGCTTCAGAGGCGCCGGGATATCCTCGAGGCGGCAAGAAGCGTGTTCTCCGAAAAGGGGTTCCAGACCGCGACCATGGACGAGATCGCCGAGAAGGTCGAGCTCAGCAAGCCCACCATCTACCTGTACTTCGATTCCAAGGAAGACCTGTACACATCGTTAGCTTTAGAGGATTCCTATAAGGTAGTGGAACGGCTAAAGGAGAGCCTCGCCTCGGATGTAGGGCTGATCGAGAAGTGGCGGTCGGTATACCTCGCGTTCTTAGAACACTGCATAGAGCACCCGGAGTATGTTTCCATCTCCCAGCACATACTGGCGCCGGAATCGCGGCAGAGAGTATCCGACCATATACTTGAGGAGTTCGACAAGCACACCCATGAACTCATTGGGTACGTTGCTCAACTGGTGGAGGAAGGCATAGATAAGGGTGTCGCAAGGGACGATCTGCCCCCACAGACGATCGTGCTGATTACCTGGAGGTTGACCATCGGGCTTCTCGAGCTGTACTTTTCCGGGCGCGCCACCGAGTTTGGCGTAGATGACTTCCACGAGCTCCTCGAGAACTCATTCGCCGTGCTGTTAAACGGGTTAATCCGGCGAGGCAGTTGACGGGGTGACGAGCCTTGGGCCCGGTCAACGCCATCAAATCGGGCGACGGTTTGCGCAAATCACCTGAAGAGCAGATCGACGAATACGATACCTCGTGGGACACGATGTGGCAAGAGGAGGGGGATAACGATTACCGGGCCAGGACCATGGTAACGAACTGGGGTACCGCGCCGGAGATGAAGGGGGTTGCATATGGCTGAGAAGGAAGGGATCCTGGTAATCGCGGAGCTTTCGCCCGCGGGA
>CAYHAT010000151.1:0-8109 GCA_964354675.1 uncultured Actinomycetota bacterium
CTTCGGGAGAGACCATCATGCGCGAGCTGCAGGTGATGTTGAGCTCACTCGAGATCGCGGAGGCCTGGTTCCTGTCCGACCATATCTCCAACTACGTGCCGGTCTACGGGCACCTGCCCGAGGACCAGGCGACGATGCTGGCCACGGTAGAGATGGCGCTGGGAGATCCCGGGGAATACCTGGCCCCACGCCACCTGACCCACCTGTAAGGGGCCGTGTCTTCGATCTTCGGTTTACTCGACCATTCGAGTAAACCGAAGATCGAAGACACGGCCCCTAGTAGCGTTTCCGGTAGTCGGGGCAGGAGGTGGCGTTGGGACGCTCCGGCTGAGAACAGGCCGCGGGATAATCGTAGGCGCAGGTGTCGCAGAGCAATCGCTTGCCCCTGAAAAACTGCTTAAACCTGGTCCAGAAACCCATGGGGAGATTCTATCATCCCGTCCGGCGGCGAGAAATGATAAAGAGCGATACCGACCCGCCCTCAAGCCGGCTTCTGCAACACCCGGGCCGCCCCGCAATAGCAGAAGCTACGGTCTTTGAGCCTGGTCATCTTATATACCGAGCACCTGGCGCAGGGTGGCCCCGTTACATGCTGGCGCGGCCTATGCGGTCGGTGAGGGTGATGACCCGGCTCTGGGACCACTCCAGGTCTATCTTCCCCTCCTCAGCCAGCTTCATGAAGACCTCCACCACGCGGGGATCGAACTGCCTGCCCGACCCGTATCTCAGCTCGGCCATGGCCTCCTCGAGGGGCAGCGCCTTGCGGTAGGGGCGGTCCGAGGTCATGGACTCGAAGGCGTCGGCGATGGAGATGATCCTCGCTCCCTGGGGGATCTCCTCTCCCCGCAGACCATCCGGGTAGCCGGTGCCGTCGAAGCGTTCGTGGTGGTGGTAGACCAGGGGCATGACCGGCTCGAGGAGTTTCACGGATTGTAGGATCTTGGTCCCGATGAAGGGATGATACTCCATCTCCCTCCTCTCCTCCTCGGTGAGCCTGCCGGGCTTCTTCAGGATGTCCTCCTTGATGCCTATCTTGCCCACGTCGTGCAGGATGCTCGCGTTCCTGATGATGTCCACCTCCGCCGCCGACATGTCCATCCCCTCGGCGACGGCCACGGCATACTCGGTAACGCGGGTGGAATGGCCGTGGGTGTAGGCGTCGCGGGCGTCGATGGCGGACGCCATGGCGGTGATGACCTCGATGTAGATCTCCTCGAGGCTCTCGAAGAGACGGGCGTTCTCGATGGCGATGGCCGCCTGGGCTGCCAGGCTGGTGAAGAGGTTTATCTCGTGGGGGTTGAACAAGTGTGGCTCATCGGTGTAGATGTTCAGCACCCCGATCACCCGGTCTTTGAGGCTTAAGGGCACGGAGAGCAACGAGCACAATCCCTCCATGCGCGCATGGTCGGAATAGACATGGCGGGAGTCATCCCGGATATCATCCACGGCGATAGGCCGGCCTTCCTGGATGACCCTGCCGGCTATGCTCTCGCCGACCTTGATGGGGCCTTTCTGTATGTAGCTCTCCGACAGGCCATGGGCTGCCGCGATGACCAGCTCCTGGCTCTCCTCGTCTATGAGCATGATGGAACTTATCTTGGCGTCCAGCAGGCCGATGCTCATCTGGACTATCTGTTGCAGGACGGTCTCCAGGTCGATGGCCGATGTGATGGCCTTGTCTATCTCGAAGATGGCATGCAGTTCGCCGATGCGGTCCTCGAGATCGGAGTAGAGCCGGGAGTTATGGATGGCCAGGGCGGCCTGTACGGACAAGGCCGAGAGCAGGTTGAGGTCGCTCTCGTTGAAGCTTTCCCTCTGCTGGCTGCCTGCGAAAGCCACCCCATAGACCTCCTCCCGCCATTTCATGGGAGTGTAGATCGCAGACCTGATG
The DNA here is from genome assembly GCA_964354675.1 of uncultured Actinomycetota bacterium. Taxonomy (GTDB): domain Bacteria; phylum Actinomycetota; class Geothermincolia; order Geothermincolales; family RBG-13-55-18; genus SURF-21. Next base: position 1,892 of record CAYHAT010000151.1, read on the forward strand.
CGTTGGGATTCCAGGAGCTGCCTGTACCCCGGCTCCGCGTCAGTGTCCCCCAATATTATCGATTCCCTGTTCTGGATGGCCTTGTGGACCAGGCCGTACTCCAGGGGGATGCTCAAGTTCGCCTCGCTCTCGCTTACCCCATCGGAGGCGACCACCGACAGCTGTTCCTGGTCCTGGTCATAGCGGAATATGAGGACCACGTCGGGGTTAATGCTGCGGGATATTGCGTTGCCAAGGTTAGCGTAGACCTTTCCCTCCAGGAGGGTGGAATCGAACAAGGTGGCGAAACCGGACAGGGCTGTGAGCTCCACCATGCGCCTGGCCTTCTCCTTGCTCTCCCTCTCGACGAACTCCGACATGTACCCCATGATGAAGGCCGCGAGGAGGAAGAAGACGTAGCGGCCCAACATGCTTCCAAGTGCAACGGGCCATTCTATGCGGCCCGAGAAGGCAAGGGTCACGGTGTAGACGGCACAGGCTATGAACCCGAAGGTCAATCCCTCCCTGATACCGAACCACAGGGCGACGTTGGCAACGGGGAGCACGTAGAGGAAATCGAATTCCATTATCGGATTGGAGCGGGTGAAGAAGATGAGCAGCGATACGAGGAACATCTCGAAGAGCATGAGGCCCAGGGAGGTTATCCGGAACCTCTCCTCGGGCATGCGGAAGACGATCTGGTCCATCACGATGTAGAAGGTCCCCAGGCCAACGATGACCGGGATCACCTCGGCGGAATTGTATGAGTCGCGGACCAGCAGGTATTGTGTGACCAGATAGACGTAGGCCAGGATCCTGATCAGCCTGGTGAAGAAGATCAACCTCTTTCTAAGGTCCAAGGCCACACTCCTCGCCGTACAGCCGTTGCCTCCCGGGCCCCGCACTCAAGCGTTTATCGATAAGCGAAAAAAGACTCCCCCTTTAAGGGGGTCCTCTGGCCGCCCAGGTGCTCATATACCGCTCTTACCTCTTAATGTATCGTCTTTTTGCGTTCTCCGCTAAAGATATGCCCCAAGCGGCGTATTTCGGCGGTTGAACGGCTTCTTACAGCAAACGTACGGTTGTTTGAATCGCGTAAGCGACAGCGCCGTCCTCGGCGCGACGGTGTCAGTGTTCTTACGGCCCGGCGACAAGGCTGGCCGGGCTCAGCGGATTTTATTCCGGCCCGGGCCTCGGGGTAACGGCCTCGCTCCGCGCCCAGAGCCTCTCCCTAAACAAGTGACCAGGCTAAGGCGCTCGCTGCGACCGACCCCGTAGTTCCCGGGCTGGTGTCAGCTCAGACGCAGGTTTCGCCCGAGCACCTTGCTCGCCGGGCTCGTGGGTTTTATGTAGTAGGGCTACACCCGGGCGTACCTGTTTCTCCCCTGACAGAGTATATGCACGTCTCTGCACGTTCTTTCGGGAGGTCGCCCTAACCGACCCCGTAGTTCCCCGGGCAGGGATTTCTGATCAGGGTACGCCCGGACGTCTACTTCGAGGCCTGGCACGTGTACGCTCGGACGTTAGATATCACGCTCGAGAGAATGCAGCGCGAAAGCGCGGCGACGCCCGGAGGGCGGCGGCACGGTGCCAGTCGCCTTCACGTTTCCGAACGTGTAGGCCTGGCACGCATACATCTGCGCACTTAAGGTTTCTTTCCCAGGACGGCCAGCTCCACGGCTTCAGCCCAACCCTCGTTGAGGAAGCCCGTGGTGACCACCACGTTCTCCAGCCCGGAGATGGCCGAGACGAGGTGGGGATTGGAGTAAAGGCCGTTGCGTACCAGGAAAAAGACCCCCACCTCCCCCGCGAAAGCCAGATCGGCCTCGGAGTCGCCGATGGCTATGGCCTCCGAACGGCGGAAGCCGCGCCGGCGCATATCCTCGGCGGCAGCCTTCTCCTTGCTCACTCCCTTGGGCATGAGGTGGTAGGCGCGCAGTTCGTGCACGTCCAGGCTGGGACTGGTGTGCGGCAGGACGCCGTTATCCACCAGCACCAGGCCCGGGAACCTCTCGTCCAGGAGGCAGTTCACCTCCTCCAGGTCCACCAGGCCCCGGAATAGGGGGGTGCAGTCGCGGAAATCCGACCAGGGGGTGTGGTACTCTATGCGCCGCTCGAAGCGTGAGAGGATGAAGTCCGCCGCCCCCGTACGCTCGATGGCATCGAGCAGGTCGGCGCACTCCCCTTCCAGGGCGCCCGTGTCCAGCACGACCTGTTCTCCCAGGTCGTAGACCATCTCCACGCCGAGCTCGGCGATATAATTGCTCATTCCCAGCACGCGCGCGGTCTCGCGCATCTGCCGCCCGCTGCGGCCCGACACCGGCACGACGTCCACGCCGCGCTTCAGGGTCTCGATGAGGGTGGTGGCCGGGCGTAGGGTATATTCCCGCTTGATGTTGAGGAGGAAGTTACCCAGGGGGCCCATCATGGTCCCATCCAGGTCGGTATAGACCACGCGCACCTCGTCCAGGCTCGCGTTCAGGCGCGGCCAGCGGGAAGCCGGTCCGAACTGCTCGGCTGCCCGCTCGAGCTCCGGCAAATCGTCCCACGGGGAAGTACCGGGCATCAGTCTCCCCTCCCGAAAAGCTCGCGGTATTCCGCCACCTCCGCCATGGGTGGCCTCTCCTGCACCTGCAGCATCTTCTTTTCCAGCAGATACTCGCCGTCCTTGTAATCCACCTGGGTAATCTCGGTGCTGTAATCCTCGAGCAGCTTCATCTTGCCCTGCTCCTGCAGGCGTATGCACACGGCCTGCATGATCTGGAAGGACATCCTGCCCAGGGCGGGAACGGGCTGGTTGTAGTGCTGTCTCTCCACCAGGTCCACCTGCCCGATGGCATCCATGCCGAGGCGGCTGTAGATATCCATGAGCATACCTATCTCCACGCCATACCCGGAGAAGAACGGTATCTTCTCCAGGATCTCCCTGTCCCCGCCGTATTCCCCCGACAGCGGCTGGATGAGGGCGCCCAGCTCCGGGTAGAAGAGGCTGAGCAAGGGGCGGGCCACCAGCTCGGTGACCCTACCTCCCCCGGTCGAGAGCAGGCGGCGCTCCGCCTTGATAGGCCTCTGGTAAAAGCCCTTTACGTAGCGGATGCCAGGCCTGGTGATGAGGGGTCCGATGATGCCGTAGATGAAACGGGGGTGGAAATTGCGTATGTCGGAGTCTATCCAGACGATGATATCGCCCCGCAGGCAGAAGAGGCTCCTCCACAGGGCGTCTCCCTTTCCCAGGGGCTCGTACTTACCGGGAAGGATCTCGTCCTGCCGGTATACCTCCGCCCCGGTATCCCGGGCGATCTCCCTGGTGGCGTCATCGCTGCCGCCGTCCACCACGCAGAGCTGGTCCACCAGGGGCACCTTCTCCATCAACTCCGACCTGGCGATCTCCAGGATGTTGCCGATGGTCGAGGCCTCGTTCATGCTGGGGAGGCAGACGCTTATGCTCTTTCCCGCTTGCTCTTTGGCTTCCTGCAGCTTTTCTATATCGCCGAAATCCGCGTGGTGGTAGGTGTTGGCGTCGTACCAGTCGCATCTCTCGAGCTTGGATACGTCGTAGCAGTCCCCGTTCTCCCCGCTCGCCCCATCGGCCATGCTTCTCTACCCCCTTCAGAGACGCGCCGGCGTCGTTATGTATCCGTACCGCCTTTTCTTCCCAGCGCGAAAGCCTTCAGGTTGACCTCCACCGCCTTGGATGGCACGGACTTGCGCATCGACTCCTCCCACATATCCATCGGGAACTCCAGGAAGGTGGAGAGTGCCCCCAGAAGACACGATCCGGCCGCGCGCGGATTCCCCGCCGCCGCCGCCATCTCCCGGGCGTCGAGCTCGACGGTGCGAGCGGCGTAGGAACGTATGTCCCCCAGGGCGCCTTCAGGATAGACAGCGTCTCCACGCAGGACGGGGAGGGGGTCGAGGCGGTAGTCGTTTACTATCGCCGTGCCCTCGCCGCCGAGGTAGCGCAGGAAGCGCAGGCCCTCGAGCAGCTCGAAGGCGAGGAGGAAATCGGCCTTGGCCACCTCGATGAGTGGCGAATACACCTTCTCCCCCCAGCGCACCATGCACACCACGCTCCCGCCCCTCTGGGCCATGCCGTGCACCTCGGAGGTCTTGACATCGTAGCCCATGGACAGCGCCACCTCCGCCAACATCCGGGCGGAGAGCACGTTGCCCTGTCCTCCCACTCCGGCCAGGACCACGTCAGTCACCGGCCTTCACCTCCCTCAAGGCCTCGGGGCGGCAGATCTGCGCGCACATGGAGCATCCCGCGCACAGGTCCTCCTGCACCACCGCCGTCTCGCCGCGCATGACCAGGGCAGGACAACCCAGGCGCAGGCAGCGCTTGCAGCCGGTGCATTCCTCCTCCTCCACCCGGTAGAAGACGCCGCTGCGGCGCTCGCGCAGCACGCAGGCCCGGCGCGAGATGACCACCGAGGTGCGCGGAGATCCCATCTCCTCGTGGATGGCCGCCTCGGTCTCCTCCAGGTCCCAGGGGTCCACTACCCGCACGGACTCGACCCCCACGGCACGGCATAGCTCCACTAGGTCCAGGGCGAAAGTCTCCTCGCCCATGAGGGTTTTACCGGTACCGGGATGGTCCTGGAAACCGGTCATGGCCGTAGTGCGGTTGTCCAGGATGACGATGGTGGAGATGGTGTTGTTATAGACCATGTCGATGAGGCCGGTTATGCCACCGTGGATGAAGGTGGAGTCGCCGAGGACGCAGACAACCTTGCCCGCCTTGCCCGCATTGGCCTCACTGCTGCCGAAAGCTCTCTCTAATCCCAGGGCCATGCCCACGCTCGCGCCCATACACACCTGGCAGTCTATCCCCGCCAGCGGCGGCAGCACGCTCAGGGTGTAGCAGCCGATGTCGCTGGAGACCACAGCCTTGTTCCGATTCAGGGCGTAGAAAAGGCCGCGGTGTGGGCAGCCCGGGCACATGACCGGTGGGCGCCCGGGAAGCTCGGACTCCGCGGGGACCGCAGCGTGGGGTAACGGGGGTGTCCACCCCCCACCCTTTATCCCGGTATCCATCTCGATGAGCTCGGCCAGGCTCTCCCCGACCAGGGTGGGGTCCAACTCCCCGTCCCGGGGGATGCGGGCCTTGCCCACCACGTCTATGCCGAGCGCTTTTAACCCCTCCTCGAGGTAGGGCTCCAGCTCCTCGACCACGTAAACGCGGCGGAAACGGGAGGCGAACTCCCGAATGGTCTTCTGTGGGAGGGGGTAGATAAAGCCCAGCTTGAGGATGGAAGCCTCTGGAAAAGCCTCCCTGGCGTACTGGTAGCAGACCCCGGAGGTGACGATACCCACCCGGGAGGACCTCATCTCCACCGCGTTGAATGGGAGGGACTCCGCCTCCCTCTCCAGGTCCTCGAGGCGCGCAATGACCACCGGGTGGCGCAGGCGCGCGTGCCCGGGGATCATCACCCTCTTCACCGCGTCCTTCTCGTAGGTGAGGTCCACACTACGCCTTTCCTCTTTGTACTCGACCACGGTGCGGGAATGGCTGATCCTGGTCTCGACGCGCAGCAGTACCGGCGTGTCGTAGCGCTCCGAAAGGTCCATGGCGGCGCTCATCATCTCGAAGCACTCCTGGCTGTCCGCGGGCTCGAGCAGGGGGACCTTGGCCATGCGTGCGTAGTAGCGACTGTCCTGTTCGTTCTGGGATGAATGCATGCCTGGATCGTCGGCGATCACCAGCACCAGGCCGGCGTTGACCCCGATGTAGGGCAGGGTCATCCAGGGGTCGGCGGCCACGTTCAGGCCCACGTGCTTCATGGCCACCAGGGACCTGGCCCCGCCCAGGCACGACCCGATGCCGACCTCGAGGGCCACTTTCTCGTTGGGCGACCACTCGCAATATACGTCCTGATAGGTGGAGAGCTCCTCGAGTATCTCCGTGGAAGGAGTCCCGGGATAGGCGGCGGCGACGCGCACGCCCGCGCACCAGGCGCCGAGCGCTATCGCTTCGTTACCCGAGAGCAGGACTCTTTTCAAGCCTTAACCTCCTTTTCACGCTGGAATTATATCATGTCGCATATGGGATCAACCGCGTGGCTGCGCAGATGTACGCGTGCCAGACCTGGACAAATTCCTAACGTCCGTGCGTAAACGTGCTAGGCATGGGGGTAGACGTCCGGGCGTACCCTGATTAAAACCCCCTGCCCGGGGAACTACGGGGTCGGTCGCAGCTAGGCTTAACGCGAAGCGATAAGCCGTATTGCGAGGAGGCG
>CAYHAT010000152.1:0-8083 GCA_964354675.1 uncultured Actinomycetota bacterium
GGGCCATGATCAGCCTCTCCCACACGAAATTAGCCATGGTCTGGAAGAAACCCTTGCCTTCCTCTCCCAGTAGCGCGCTGGCGGGGACGCGGACGTCGATGAAGGAGAGCTCGCCGGTGTCAGAGGCCTTCCAGCCCAGCTTCTTGATCTTCTTAGAGGTCTCGAAGCCTGGGATGCCGCGGTCGATGATGAACTGGGAGATGCCCGAGTATCCCTTTTCACGGTCGGTCTTTACCAGTGCCACAACCCAGTCGCAGCGCACCCCGTTGGTGATGAAGGTCTTGGAGCCGTTGATGATCCAGTCCGAGCCGTCCTTGACGGCGTAGGTCTTGATGCCCGCTACGTCCGAGCCGGCCTCCGGCTCGGTGATCCCCAGGGCACCGATGGTCTCGCCCTTGATCCCCGGCACCAGGTATTTCTTTTTCTGTTGCGGCGTACCGAAACGGTTGATCTGGGGCATGGCGATGCCGATATGGGCCCCGATACCCGCCGCCACGCCCGCGGAGGCGGACCGGGTCATTTCCTCGCACAGCACCGCCTCGGCCAGGCGGTCGTCGTCCCCGCCGTATTCCTCGGGGTAGGACATGCCGAGGAAGCCGAGATCCCCCATCTGTTTGTACACCTCGCGCGGGAACTCCTCCGCCTCCTCCCACTCGTCGGCGTGGGGGGCCAGCTCGTTCTCGATGAACTCCCTCACCGTCTTGCGGAAATCCTCATGCACCGGTTGAAAGATGTCGTAGCTCATGTCTCCCTCCCTGTATCTCGATGGGGTCTGCGAGCTCCGTGGGTGAGTAGCGCACCCGGAATGCGGTGAAATTATAACACGTCTGAAGAAAAACGCCCGACAGTATGCATCGCGAAAGCGACAGCGCCGTCTGCGGCGCGGCGGTGTCCCAGTGCCTGTCCCGGTGAAGCCGGGCCAGGCCTGGCACGTGTACGCACGGACGAGGGAGTGGTTTAGGATTCCACCCCACAGGATAATATATCATTGGCTGGTCATATCCGCGTGCGGGGAACGACAGGGAGGTAGAGATGCCGAAGCTAATCATCCTTTCACCTTTGCCTGAGGAAGCGGTGCGGGCCATGTTTCCAGCGGATGTGGACACCGAGGAAGTAGATGTCGTGGCGTACAACGGCGACCCCGGCCCTGGACTGGTGGATGTGGTGAAGGGAGCCGATGTGATCATCGGTGATTTCACCTTCCGCCTGCCCATCGATGCTGCAGTAGCAGAGGCGGCGCGGGGATGCCTGCTCATTCAGCAGCCCAGCATCGGATACCAGCAAATCGACCTCGAGGCCACCCGCGCTGCGGGGATACCGGTAGCCAACGTTGGGGCTGCCAACGCCATCGGCGTGGCGGAACATACCATCATGTTAATGCTCTGCCTGCTGAGAAAGGCGCTGTACTTCCATAACAAGACGGCGCAAGGGGAGTGGGCGCAGCAGGATATCTTCATGCTTGGCCTCCTTGAGGTTTACGGCAAGACGCTGGGCATCGTGGGTATGGGGAATATAGGCAGGGAGGTGGCCACGAGGGCGAAGCCCTTCGGCTGCCGCATCGTCTACTACGACGTTGTCCCGTTGCTCGCGGAGACGGAGCAGGAACTGGGGGTGGAACGTATGGAGTTGGAGGAACTCCTGCGCGTTTCCGACATCGTCACGCTGCACGTGCCCCTGACCGAGATAACCAGGCACCTCATCGACCGGGAGAGGCTGGCCTTGATGAAACCGGACGCCTATCTGATCAACCTGTCCAGGGGGGAGGTAGTGGATGAGGCAGCCCTGACCGAAGCCCTCGAGGAAGGCCGCCTGGCAGGAGCCGGTATCGACGTCTTCACGCAGGAACCCGTAAACCCCGATAATCCCCTGCTTAAATCGGATAAGGTCTTCTTGTCCCCCCACATTGGCGGAGGGACCAACGAGAGCAGGGTGAGGATACTCACAGTAACCATTGAAAACGTGATCCGAGTGCTTACCGGGGAAAAACCTCTCAACGTGGTCAACGGGGTGGAGTGACGCGTGACGATGGGCGGTGCGATACACGGTATGATGAAAGGAGTCCATTGATGAACTGCGCGCAGGTGTTGATAGAGGGTCTTAAGGCCATGGGGGGCAGGAGGATCTACGGGGTCATCGGGACCTCCAACATATCCTTCGTAGACGCCCTCTACGATCACCAGGAGGACATACGCTACGTATCCTGCCGCCACGAGCAGGTGGCTGCCAGCATGGCCGACGCGGAGGGCCGCCTGACCGGCGTGCCCGGCGTGGTCCTCACCCATTCCGGCCCTGGTACCCTCAACACACTCATTTCGGTGGGCAGCGCCTACAAGGACTGCAGCCCCATGATCGTGCTGAGTGGCGCGGTTAAAAGGAAACTCAAGGGCGGGGACGGTATGCTGGAAGCCGACCACCGCAGCATCTTCGCGCCGTTATGCAAGGGGGTGTTCGGAGTGGAGGAAGCGGGACTGGCGGCCGCCGTCTTCTCCAAGGCCTATAGCCTGGCCATATCGGGGGCACGGGGACCGGTGCTCATCGAGGTCCCCGAGGACGTTTGGGGCCAGGAGGTGGAGGGAGACGCGCCGGCGCTCAGGCTCTCCGCCGAGTACCGCCCGCCCCTGCATGTTGAAGACGTATGGAGGTCCCTGGGCATGGTCAAGGAGGCCAAGAGGCCACTTCTGCTCTCCGGGGGAGGCGTGGCCTACGCCCGCTGCTCCGACCTGCTGCTGCGTTTCGCCGAGGCACTGCAGGCCCCGGTCATAACCACCGGGAACGGCCGCGGGACCATCCCCGAAGGCCACCCACTATGCCTGGGCCGGGTGGGATTCGGGGGCGGCACCACCGCCGCGGACAAGGCACTGGAGCAGGCGGACGTGGTCCTGGGGCTGGGGTGCACCATCTCCGACATAACCTCCTACGAATACACCCTGCCCATCAGCGGCGAGGTGATCCTGGTGAACATCGACCTGGAGGCCTTGCTCACCAGCCGCTTCCGGGCCCAGTACATGATCGAGGCGGACGTCAAGGACTTTCTGGTCGAGGCGCTGGGAGCGGTGAAGGACTACCGTCCACCCCTGCGCGACGAATGGTTGGGCATGCTGGAACCCGCGCAGCAGGAATGGAGGCTACTTATCGAGGCGGCGATCTCCTCGGACAAGGTCCCGCTCTCCCCCGGACGCGTAGTGCATGAGCTGGCGCGGCTGCTGACAGAGGAGCACATCATCACCGTCGGAGCGGGCACCCATCTCCTTTACCCCATGGCTTTTCTGCCCTGCCGCAAGCCCCTGACCTTCCTTTCGGCGTTGAACTTCGGGGCCATGGGCTTCGGCTTCCCGGCCTCCATGGCCGCGAAGCTGATCCACCCCGAGAAAGAAGTGGTTGCCATCCTGGGAGACGGCGATTTTATGATGACCCTGCAGGACCTGGAGACGGCCTGCCGGGAGGGGATAAAGGTGCTGGTGCTGGTGATCAACGACAACATGTACCGTGTGCTCAACCTGCGCCAGAGGCTGCAATGCGGTGGAAGAGTGCTGGGCACCTGCCACGGCAACCCGGATTTCGCCGCGCTGGCGCGTTCCTTCGGGGCTGCCGGCTTCAGGCTGGAGCGGGTGGAGGACATAGCCGGGATTCTGGGGGAGGCACTGGCCGCGCCGGGCCCCGCCGTAGTCGACGCCATCATCGACCCCGACGACCTGCCGCCCCTCAACGTGGAGGCGACCCTGCGCATGGGTATGGGTTGATGGGGTCGTATCTTCGATCTTCGGTTTGCGAGATGAAGATGGGCGTAGTTATAAGAGAATATGAACAAGGGCCTACCGGGGCTGTAAAATATTATGCGAGATGATCAAGAGAGAGAAGCGGGGGGTTGATAATCGATGGGCCAGAAACCGAAGATCGAAGATACGACCCCTAGGGATTCGTTCGAGGTCCCCACTTCCTCCCGCTCGCAGATGGTGGACATCACCGCCAGGGTGAGGGAGGTGGTGAGGCAGTCAGGCGTCTCGGACGGCGCATGTGTAGTCTACGTACCCCATACCACCGCCGGGATCACGGTCAACGAGAACGCCGATCCCGCGGTAGTGGCGGATATCCTCGAACACCTTGGGAAGCTGGTGCCGCAGGGGAGGTACCGCCACCGCGAAGGGAACGCCGACTCTCACATCAAGGCGAGCCTCATGGGGTTCTCCCTCGCCCTCATCCTGGAGGGCGGGGACCTCGAGCTGGGAACCTGGCAGGGGGTCTTCCTGTGCGAGTTCGACGGACCGCGCCGCAGGCGGGTGTGGGTGAAGGTGATCCCCGGTGGCTGAGAATATCATCACCTTCACGAGCGATTTCGGCTGCTCCGAGGAGTGGGTGGGAGCGGTGAAGGGGGTCATCCTGTCCATCAATCCCTCCGCCGTCATCGTGGACATCAGCCACGAGATCCCTCCCTTCGACATCGGCAAGGGCGCCTTCGTGCTGGCCGCCGCCGTGCCCCACATGCCCGTGGGCGTGCACATGGCGGTGGTGGACCCCGGGGTGGGGACGCGGCGCCTGGCCGTGGCCCTGTTGGCGGAGCGCGGCGACATGCTGGTGGGACCGGACAACGGCCTGCTCATGCCGGCGGCCATGCGGCTGGGCGGCGTGGAGAAGGCTTACTTCCTTGACGACCAGGAATTCTTTCGTACGCCGGTACACCCCACCTTTCATGCCCGGGATATCTTCGCCCCCGTGGCCGCACATCTATCTCTGGGGGTCGACCCCCGCGAGATGGGCTCGCCGATGGACGCCGACGATCTTGTCCCCGCGCCTTGGGGCCTTGCACGCGAGGGCGAGTGCGCCGTCTACGCGACGGTGATCGACATCGACCGCTTCGGCTCACTGCGCCTCAACGCCTATCCGGAGCAGGTCAGGTCCCTCGGTTACTCGGAGGGCGACCGCGTGCAATTGGGTGTGGGGGAGGAGGAGATGGAGGCCACCCTGGTCTCCACCTTCGGGGAGGTGGAGGCGGGGGCGACCCTGCTCTTCGAGGACTCCTCAGGCGTGATGGCCGTGGGGGTGAACGGGGGCAGCCTGGCCGGGCGGACGGGCGCGAAAGCGGGGGATATCCTCATCATCTACGCCGGGTCCGAAGTCCCATGATCAGAGCGCGAGACCGTACTCCAGCGGGTATTCGACCACTCCGGCCTTACCATGTAAGCTGCCCTCGGCCAGTTCCAGCGCCATGAACGCTTCGTCCGGTGCCTCGAGAGGGGGCCTTATGCCCCACCTGCTGGCCGGCTGAAATCCGAAACGTGGATAGTACTCGGGATGGCCCATTACGATGATGGACTCGAACCCCCCGGCCTTTGCGGCCGCAATGCCCTCCTCGACCAGCCGCCCTCCGATACCCTTTCCCTGGAAATCCGGATGAACGGCCATGGGTGCCAGCGAGAGGGACGTCTCGTATGAACCGGCGTTCTCGATCTTAATCGGGAAGAAAAGGATATGTCCGACCACTGCGCCGCCTGTCAGCGCGACCAGGGACAGCTCGGGGACGAAACCGGGATTGCGCCTCAGCGCGTCGATCATCTCCCCCTCGTCGGGTTGCTCGAACGCAAGGTCGTTCACCAGCTTGATGGCCTGGTGATCGCCCGTATCCTCGCCCCTGATCTCCACATCCATGGTGATAATATGGTTCTTCTCCCAGAAGTGTGGGTGATAATGATAGTAACCTTTGGGCAACACTTTGGGGTCAGACCTCAAAAATCTGCCTCTCTAACCGCCGCATCCATGTTAATCGTCGCAAACATGAGAAGCAATTTTTGAGGTCTGACCCCAAAGTGTTGCCCCAGTTATCATCTCCCCCTACCCACACTTCTCGGAGAAGAACCAATAATAATAATCGATGGGACCGCAGTACCGCATCCATGACCTTAACGGCTTACGCTAAGCGCTACGCGAGAGATGGGGATCGTCGCACGGTCGAGGATTTCTTCCTTGCGCGACGTGCGAGCACTGATTAATGTATTAAAGGTGTGTATCGACGCGATGTCAGTTCTTTTCGAGGAGGCGGATATGGCCGAAGAGTGCAAGAACCACCAGGCCAACCTGGAGAGATGCAACTGCACTTACGAGCCCTGCTCCCGCAAGGGTCACTGCTGCGAGTGCATGGAATACCACCGACGCATGGGGGAACTCCCGGCGTGCTATTTCCCGCCCGAGGTGGAGCGCACCTACGACCGCTCCATCCGGCGGTTTATGAAGTGCCAATGACGACCCAGGCCCCAGGCAAGATCGGGGTCAGGCCTGAGATATGCCTGGGAGAACAGAAGCCTGAAGGAATACGAGAGGGAGGAAAGAGCACCGCCGGAAGCAGCAAAGGACGCGGAAAAGGAGGGAGAAGTGAACGAGGCCTATATAGTGAGCGGGTGCCGCACGGCTATAGGTAAGTTCGGAGGCAGCCTCAAAGACGTGAAGACGGGGGAACTGGTGCGCATAGTCATAGAGGAGGCGGTAAAGCGCGCGGGTATCTCCCCGGACCAGGTCGACGACGTCGTATTCGGCCAGGTAGTGCCGCGCACGGACGAGAACTGCCTGGCGGCCAGGCTGGGTGCCCTGAAGGCCGGTCTGCCCTATACTGTGCCCGCCGCCGGGGTAATCAGAGGCTGTGGCTCGGGGATGCAGGCGGTGATCGACGCAGTGAGGGCTATCCGCCTGGGGGATTCCGAGGTGGCGGTCGCCGGCGGTGCCGAGAACATGAGCTCCATCCACTATTACAGCAACGATATGCGCTGGGGAAAGCGCATGCGCAGTGGGGAGGTCATCGACGGTCTCTGGGAGGTTCTGCACGACCCCTACAACGGTCTCATCATGGGCATGACCGCCGAGAACATCACCGAGAGGTACGGCGTCACTCGGGAGGAACAGGATGCCTATGCCCTGGAGAGCCAGCGCCGCGCCCTGGCGGCCATATCTGCGGGCAAGTTTAAGGATGAGATAATCCCGGTGGAGGTGAAGACCCGCAAGGGCACGGTGATCTTCGACACCGACGAACATCCCACCGAGACCACCCTGGAACAGCTGGCCGCCCTTCCCCCCGCCTTCAAGAAGGACGGCTCGGTGACCGCGGGCAACGCCTCCGGCATCAACGACGCCGCCGCGGCGCTGGTGATCATGTCCGGGGACAAGGCAAAGGAGCTGGGGGTCAAGCCGTTGGCGAGGGTGCTCTCCTACTCCTACGTGGGCGTGGACCCGGAGATCATGGGCGTGGGACCCATCTACGCCATCCCCAAAGCCCTGGACAAGGCCGGCTTGAAGCTCGACGATATCGAGGTCATCGAGCTCAACGAGGCCTTCGCCGCGCAGGCCTTCGTGTGCATCCGCGAGCTCAGCCTGAACCCGGACATCACCAATATATACGGCAGCGGCATCGCCCTGGGTCACCCGGTGGGCTGCACCGGCGCCCGCATCGTGGTCACCCTCATGAGCGCCATGAAGGACCTGGACGTGAAGCTGGGCCTGGCCTCCCTGTGCATCGGCGGTGGCCAGGGCACCGCCATGGTCATAGAGAGGATGAAGTCCTAATCTAGCCCGGGGCCTCCAGGTAACGGTCTCGCTCCGCGATTCGTGGATTTCCATCGCCGACGTGGTACTCAATCGGGCCTGCTTCGTCGCCGCGCTCCTCGCAACACGGTTTTTCCGCTTCGCGAAAAGCCTGGCTCCGACCGACCTGGTAGTTCCCCGGGCTGGTGATAGCTCAGACGGAGAGGGTTTGCCTGCATGCGTGGGTAAGCAGACGCATGCGGGCGTTTATCCTTGATGTAGAGGGATGGCCCTGTTTGTGTTAGCATTGTTGTGTTGGATGTACGGTTTGAAAACTGCATAACATGCCTGCCGGGTCCCGGGAGGGCCAAGAGGGAAGTCGGTGAGATGCCGACACGGTAGCGCCGCTGTAACTGGGGAGCGAAGCCCCGCTAAGCCACTGACTAAGTGTTGGGAAGGAGGGGCGGAACAGAGATCCAGGAGTCAGAAGACCTGCCCGACAGGAGTCAGCAAGCTCTCCGCATCAGAGGGAACCTGACGGGATAGGTATATTATCTCCGCTCTCGCTGCGAGGGCGGAG
>CAYHAT010000153.1:0-8076 GCA_964354675.1 uncultured Actinomycetota bacterium
CCATAGTTCTCGGGCAAGTTGGTCATTATGTAGCAGGGCTATGCCCGCTTGGGGGACTTCATTTCAGGTAACGGGGAATACACACTCTTCTGTACTATCTTCAACACTGGCGCTGCGACCGCATCCGGACGTCAATTCCCTTCTATGGTATATTTATGTAAGCTGAGTTTTTATGAAAACGCTGTTGAGGGGGAATTATGGACGTCCAGAATCTTCTGCAATACATGGTGGACAAGCAAGCTTCGGATCTGCACATAAAGGCGGGAGGCCCTCCATATTTCCGCGTCGATGGCCAATTGATCAAGCCTGATTTCCCGCGCCTTTCCCCAACGGATACCGTCGAGGCCGCCTATGCCCTGATGAACGAAAAACAGGCGAAAAGGTTCGCGGAGAGCAACGAGGTGGATTTCGCCTACAGCATCGCCGGCCTGGGGAGGTTCCGTGCGAACATCTTCAAGCAGAGGGGCACGGTGGGAATAGCCATCCGGCGGGTTCTAACCACCTCCGTCCCGACCTTCGAGGAGTTGGGGCTGCCCCCCGTCCTGCGCCGTCTCTCCATGGAGCGCCGCGGGCTCATACTGGTGACCGGCCCGGCGGGCTCCGGCAAGACCACCACCCTGGCGGCGATAATCGACCATATCAACACCAACGAACAGGTTAACGTCATCACTATCGAGGACCCCATCGAGGTCCTGCACGTGGACAAGAAGAGCATCGTGCATCAGAGGGAGATCGGCTCCGACACCGAGAGTTATGCCGACGCCTTGAAATACGTCACCCGCCAGGACCCCGATGTCATCCTTATCGGCGAGATGAGGGACCCGGAGACCGTGACGGCCGCCATGAGCGTCGCCATGACCGGCCACCTCGTCCTTTCCACCTTCCATACCATCGACACCACGGAAACGGTCAACCGCATCATCGATTTCTTCCCGCCCCAGCAGCAGAAGCAGATACGCTTGACCCTTGCCAGTGTCCTCAGGGGGATCGTATCGCAACGCCTGCTCCCCCTCAAGGACCACAGCGGGCGCGTTCCCGCCGTGGAGGTGCTGGTGATGACGGGGCGCATGGCGGAAGCGCTGATCGGCGAGGAACCGACCACCGTGATGCGGGAGATCGTCTCGGAAGGGGAGTTCTACGGCATGCAGACCTTCGACCAGTCCCTGGTTGACCTGTATAGATACGGGCTCGTGGACTACAAGGTGGCGGTGGCGGCTTCGACCAGCCCGCACGACTTCAGCCTCGCGGTCAAGCAATTGGGACTCGAGGTGGAGGAGGACCTGCTCTCCAAATAGCCGGCATACTCGTGGGGTCGTGTCTTCGATCTTCGGTTCTTACAATAAATAAGCGCTGCTCAACGCGAAAACACGAAACCGAAGATCGAAGACACGACCCCGTATCATCTGCCGTATCGGGGATTTATGCAACAGGCTCTCAGACATAGTTTATAATCTGGCTATGTCAGGACATAAGATGCGCGCAGCCGCACCGGCCGTTCTTATCGCCATGACCATCGTACTCGCCTTCCTGGCCTGGAGAGGCCTGAAAGCCGGGTCCGCAGGCGACATCTCCACGGAACTTGCATGGAGGGAGGCCGATGAAGAAGACCTGTTCTGAGGTCCGGCCATGAGGGTCCTGATCCTGGGAGCGGCGGGGAAGGCGGCGGGGGCGGCCATCTACTCCCTGCGCCTCATCCCCGGCCTGGAACGTATCTATCTCGCCGACCGTAACGCCGAAGCCCTCTGCAAGCTATCCGCCGACCTGGCGCACCTTCCGGTGAGCCCGCGCTACCTGGACGCGGATAACGAGAGCAGCCTCTACGAGCGGATGAAAGAGGCCGACCTGATCCTGGGGTGCCTCGGGCCGTTCCACCACTATGAAGGCCGCATCGTGCGGGCGGCCATCGCGGCGGGGCGTGACTATATCTCGCTATGTGATGATCCCGGGTCCATAACGGAGGTCATGGCCCTCGGTCCGGAAGCCGCCCGGAGCGGGGTGAGAGTGCTCTGCGGCTGCGGCCTTACCCCCGGCCTTTCCAACCTGCTTGCCTGCCGGGCGAGCTCATGGCTGGATGGGGTAGATTCCATCGAGCTCAACTGGTTCCTGGAGCTGGGCTCCAACCTGGGGACGGCGACTCTGGAACACCTGCTCCGTTCCTTCACCGGCAAAGCGCCTGTTCGCCGGGGGGGAAGAGCGGCCGGGGCACGGGCGGGAAGCTGGGAGGAGATATCCGACTTCCCTCCCCCCGTAGGCAGTCGGGTGGTCTCTTACCTCTGCCATCCTGAGCCCGCCACCTTGCCTGACGCTATCGTGGGGGTCGGGGATATATGGTTCAAGGCTTGCGTGGGAAGCAGGGCAAGAGGGCTGGCGCTGCACTCGTTGGCGTGGATGGGTGAGGGGGAGAGGACTGAACTCTGGCAGACGCTGCTGCGTACCGCGGCCATCGGCATAGCGCGCCGCGGGGAACGCTCCTGCCTTGCGGCCGTGCGGGTCACAGCCAGTGGGGTCAGGAACGGCACTCCCCATCGCAGGGTGCTTTGCGTCGCAGGTGATTATTACCGCCTTTCCGGCCTCGTCATGGCGGCCGCCGTGGACGGCCTGACAAGGGCAGGATGGGCGCCCGGCGTGTATACCCCCGAGGGGATACTGGACGATCCGGAAGTGTTCGCATGGCTGCACCGGGCCGGCCTGCATATCCTGGTCGGAGAGGCAAAACAGGGGGATGGACCGGGAGAATGCTACTTTGCGCCGGGGGGTTGTTATAATTGATTATCCGGCTAGCGAAGAAGGAGGTAACGGTGAAGTGAGGGTCCTGGTAACCGGAGGAGCGGGCTTCGTCGGCTCCCATCTATGCGACCGCCTGGTATCGGAGGGGCATGACGTGATCTGCCTCGACAACCTCTGTACGGGAGACCTCAGGAACATCGCACAGCTTCAGGGCAAGCGTCAGTTCCGTTTCGTGCTGGCTGATGCCACCACGCCTATCAACCTTGAGGTAGACAGGGTGGCCCACCTGGCCAGTCCGGCGAGCCCGGTAGATTACAGCCGCCTGGCGGTGGAGACCATGCTGGTGAACTCCTTGGGCACTTACCGGGCGTTGGAGGTAGCCCGCAAGAACAAAGCCCGCTTCCTCCTGGCTTCTACATCGGAGGTCTACGGCGACCCGCTGGAGGCGCCACAGGGAGAGGAATACCACGGCAACGTCAATACCGTAGGACCGCGCGCCTGTTATGACGAATCGAAGCGTTTCGCAGAGGCGTTGACCTATTCGTACCAGAGCATATACGGCCTGCAGGCGATCATCCTGCGTATCTTCAACACCTTCGGCCCACGCATGCGTCGCGAGGATGGGAGGGTCGTCCCCAACTTCATACTCCAGGCGATAGCCGGCCAGCCCCTCACGGTTTACGGGGATGGAACACAGACTCGCAGCTTCTGTTACGTGGATGACCTGGTCGAGGGGATCTACCGCGCTCTTACCACGGACACGGCCGTAGGTGAGGTCATAAACCTGGGCAACGACGGTGAGATGACCATCCTCGAACTGGCGGACAGGATCAGGGACATAACCGGCTCCGGCTCCGATGTCATCTACCAGCCCCTGCCGGCGGACGATCCCCAGAGGCGCCAGCCCAGACTGGACAAGGCCAGGACCATCCTGGAATGGGAGCCCGAGGTCGGCCTCGAAGAAGGCCTGAGGAGGGTCGTGGAGTGGTTCCAGGCAAACCCGGCGTAGAGGACGAGGAGTCCATAGAGGAAAGAGAAGCCCGCTACCGGGAGATAATGCGCTCCCGCTCCGACCCCTCCACCTTCTACGCGTTGTTGGGGATGCGCCTCGAGGACCTGGGCGAAGGGACCTCACGTTTCGTCATGCCTGCCGACCCCAGGTTCTTCAACGCGGGGGGCGTGATACACGGCGGAGCCCTGGCCTCCATCGCCGATGCCTCCATTGCCGCCGCGCTGGCCACCCTCATCGATCACTCGCGCGAGATCATGGCCACCGTGGAGATGAAGATCAATTACATCGCCCCCGTGCGTGGCGGAGACATCGTATGCGAAGGAAAGATAATCCAGAGGGGGAGGTCGGTGGCTGTCGGGGAATCGAGCGTCTATGACGGCGAGCGAAAACTGCTGGCCAAAGCCATGGCGACTTTCATGGTCAGGGAAAAACCAGGCGGGGGCGCGGGTTAAATCGGGCTTCCCAGTCTCCACACCCTGCGGAGCACCCAATCTTCGGTGTTCTCGTCATTACTCAGGAGGTAAAGGTCGCCGTCGTCTGCACGTACGCGGAAACAGGCCTTTCTCGCGCAGCTGCATTCGTCTTCCTCGAACCAGCTTCCCTCGATATCCATGACCGAGAACTCGCGGTCATACAAGGTAAAGCTCAAGGGCCTCTCGTTGACCTTGAAGCCTGAATAGCACTTGACCTCCACGGGGCGGTTCGCTAGCTCGGAGATGACGGATGGTGTTTGCCCTATGCCTATCAACTCGGATCCTCCTGAACAAAATAAGCGTTTATCGTATGCTTCCGTAAATATAACATAATCCACGGCTAGGTCAAGACGTTCTTTGAAATGTGGTCAACGATATGGATGGAGCGATTGCGGTTGACGCTGCAACGAGGGCAGTTTTCCTGGAGACAGGTCAAGATGGGTATACGGATATGGATAGATGGAACAGCCCGGGTAAGCGTGGCATTGACAGACGAAGGCGGCTTTCCCGGCCGCGCGACCTGAAGGGAGGGATCAAGCCCCGCTACTCATTCCCGGTACATGGGAGGGCGGGATTGGAGTAGCTTCTCGTCGCTCTCGAGGTCCTTGCCGTTTCCGAATTCCGCCGTCGTGAGCATGCCGGCGGGCTGGGCCGCTATGAAGTCCTCCACCATCTGCCGGGCGATATCGTCGGAGTACTGTACGGGCGGCGATTTCATGAAATATGCCGATGGGCCCAACAGCGCCCCCGACATGCCGCGGTCTATGGCGAGCTTGCAGCAGCGGATGGCGTCGATGACGATGCCGGCGGAGTTGGGGGAATCCCACACTTCCAACTTGAACTCTATGGACATGGGGACATCTCCGAACTCCCTGCCTTCGAGCCGGATGTAAGCCCACTTGCGGTCGTTGAGCCAGGCGACGTAGTCGCTGGGCCCGATGTGTACGTCGTCCTTGTCGATGCTGTGGCTGAGCTGCGAGACGACGGCATCGGTCTTGGAGATCTTCTTCGATTCCAGGCGTTCGCGCTCGAGCATGTTCATGAAGTCCATGTTGCCGCCGATGTTCAGCTGGGAGGTGCGGTCGAGGAGCACACCACGGTCGTTGAAGAGCTTGGCCAGGACGCGGTGGAGGATGGTTGCGCCCACCTGCGACTTGATGTCGTCTCCGATGATGGGCAGGCCGTACTTGCGGAACCTGCCCTGCCACATCTCCTCCTTGGCCACGAAGACCGGGATGCAGTTCACGATCCCACATCCGGCCTTGAGCGCCTCCTCGACGTAGAAATGGGTGGCCTTCTCGCTGCCCACGGGAAGGTAGTTGACCAGCACGTCTATACCGTGACGGGACAGGACCTCCGCTACGTTGACAGGCTCGGAGGGAGATTCCTCGATGACCATGTTGTAGTACTTCCCCAGCCCGTCCAGGGTATGACCCCTGAAGACCGGCGCGTCCATGGAAGGTACATCGCATATTTTTACGGTGTTGTTCTTGCCGCAGTTGATAGCCTCGCTGGTGTCCTTGCCGACCTTGTCCGCGTCAACGTCGAAAGCACAGACGATGTCGATGTCCCTGATGTTGTAGGGGCCCACCTTGACGTGCATGAGCCCTGGTATCAGGTCACCTTCCTCCGCACCCCGGTAATATTCGATGCCCTGCACCAGGGAGGAAGCGCAATTGCCCACACCTACTATGGCCACTCTTATATTGTTCATCGATAAACCTCCCGTAAAACCCTTATATCCATCCCCCCGCGAGGTGGGATCGTGTTCGTATTCGCTAAGCCTGTAAAGGCGTCATGTTCTTGATCGACCCTTCGTCTATGACCAGATTCCCACCCCCTTTGTCCTCAACTGCAAGAGTGTCTTGGCCCTCCTTGCGTTCCTGGATCTGCTTCCTCTCCTGTTCGATCATCTCTTCCAGCCAGGTTATGTCGCTCGTGAGCAACTCCTCGCGGTGGCGGTAGAGGCCTTGCCGGTAGCTGTCGGAATCCTTGTCGCGGCTCTTGCCCGCCCCGCTCATCTCCTTCAACCTCTCCTCGAGGTAGTTTCTCCTTCTCTCCAGCAGCCAGAGCCTCATCTCGGGTTCCATGTACTGGAAAAAGGCCAACCTGATGCTGAACTTGTCGGCGTCGGTAATCTCGGAACTCTTGCGCGTATCCACGAGCAGTCTCTGGAACGTTTCCTCTCCTTCCGCGGTGATGCGATACACGTAACGGTTGCGGGTCTTGGCCTTTACCGTGTAAGCTCTCTCGACCGCGTTCTTCGATTCGAGCCTCTTCAGTGCAGGGTAGAGGGAACCGTAGCTTATCTTCCAGAGGTGGCCCAATAGATAGGCGAGGCGCTTTTTCAGCTCATAACCGTACATGGGCTTCTCTTTTAAGGCCCCCAGTATGGCGAGCTCCAGCACTTTACAACCTCCTTACGCCTACATATAATCGGTCGAAAAGGTGTCGACAGTAGTATCGCGTCGATATATCTAACCGATATATCTTATCGATATATCTTATCGATATATTAATCGATAGATTTGTTCCCCGCAAGCCCCTATATATTGTGTTTCACCGCAAAAAATAGAGATCTGGCATTTTAAATCCCATGTTTTTAGCCCCCATCGGATGGAATGTGACCTTCTCGTGGCCGAGCTCCAGGGTCCGCTGAGCCTCTGCCCACCACATGAGCCGCCTGACTACGTCTGTCTTAGCGGTCTCCGACTCCGCGCCAGGCGGGATACGTGATGCGGAACACGTTGTACAAGTAGTACTGGATTTCGAATGCGGGATGCGGCCTACAACTTGTCGTAGTCGCGCATATACTCCTCGATATAAGCCCTTACCTCTGAGGCGGGACGGATGATCCCGAAGTGACCCTCGCAGAGGATGTCTGCCTCGAGCTCCAGCAGCTTGCGCATGGATGTGCCCCAGGCATCGAGGTCCGAGCCGAAGGAGGCGTAAAAAGGACCGTGGATGTCCTGTCCGAAGAGGACTTTGTACATACCGTTGTCGATGAGCAGGGAGATGGAACCCGGGGTATGGCCCGGGGTATGGATCCAGCGTATGGGCGAAGTGCCGCCCTCGATAGTCCCCTCTGCCCCTTTCAGATGGAACTTGACCCTGGTCGGAGCGAGATCCATCCCATACCATGTAGCCGCGGTCCGCCGGTTATCCCCCTCCTCGACCGGGGAGGCGTCGAGTTCGTGGATAGCAAGGGGCAAGCCGTATCTCTCGGCCAGGAAAGCGGCTCCTCCCACGTGGTCGATGTGGCAGTGGGTGAGGATGACGAGCTTGATGTCCCCGGGGGAGTAACCGAGGTCGTCCAGGTTGTTGACGAGCTTGCGTGGCGCCCCTCCCGCGCCCGCGTCGATGAGGACGGGACGCCCCAAGTCTACGAGGAAGAAGCAGCAGTCCTCCGGGGCGGTCATATCCGGCCCCCCGACCTGGTAAACGCCTTCGGTTATCTTCAACGGCTCCAATCCCTCACCTCCCGTTTCACTATCATAGCTGCATTATGCGGACAGGAGATGAAAAGAGCAAAAGCGCATCGATGCACACGGGGACCTGGGTTCCCACCTGGACCGCCACGAACATATCGGCGAGGGCAAGCTGGGCATGGACACCTTCGCGCTCTGGGCCGGCCATCCCGCCCTGCGCGACCTGCCATGGATCCTGGAGACGCGCGAGATGACGGTGGAGAAAACCGCGAGAACCTGCGGCACCTCCGTTCTTTAGTACCCCGCTCCATAAATACGCTCGCATTCTAACGCCGCTGCATCCTTCCTGTTTCGTGTCCAGTCGAAACGTGATGCTAGCGCGGCTTCTCGCTTCGCGAGAAGCCTAGCTCCGCTCCAGGCTGACCGAGAATAGGAG
>CAYHAT010000154.1:0-8019 GCA_964354675.1 uncultured Actinomycetota bacterium
ATATGTGTCCCGGGCTTCTCCAATCTTTTTATTCCCACACCCTACCGCTGAATAACGGATTTCAGCCGGTTGTTTGTTTGCGAAGTCTTCCTGGGGAGACCTGTCCGAAGAGATAGGGTGGAGGCCCGACCAGATTCCCACACCCTGCGGCCACCAGGTCGATTTTTCCCCGGACTCGATCCATGGGGAATGTGATGTAAAGGGATTGACCTAACCTATTATTATGGTATTATAGTACCTGATTACCTTATATGAAGGAGGGGCCGGATTGAAAAGCATATTGAACATATCGGAGGCTTACTCGCTGGCGCTGCACGCTATGGCCATGATCGCATCAAACGGACAGACGGCGTCCGTGACCGCGCACGGGATCGCCTCCAAGCTGGGGGTTTCGGAGACCCATCTCTCTAAAGTACTGCAACGCTTGACGAGGGCCGGGTTACTCAGGTCTTCCAGGGGACCGGGGGGTGGTTTCTCCCTCAACCGGCAGGCCCGCGAGATAACCCTGTTGGATATCTACGAGAGCGTAGAGGGGCCTTTAAGACTCGACAACTGCCTCATAGGCACGCATATATGCGGTGGGAAGAGCTGCGTATTCGATGATCTTATCGACAAAGTGAACGGGCAGTTCAAGGATTACCTTGAACAAACCACGGTGGAGAGGATCAAGGACGTTTTAGGGAGTGATGGCCATGATCAGGAAGATAGTGCAGATAGACGAGGAAAAGTGTGACGGCTGTGGTCTGTGCGCCTCCGCTTGCGCGGAAGGAGCCATCCAGATCATAGACGACAAGGCAAGGCTCCTCAGCGATACCTATTGCGACGGTCTGGGCGCTTGCATCGGGGAATGCCCTCAGGATGCCATCACCATCGTGGAACGGGAAGCGGACGAGTTCGACGAGCAGGCAGTGGAAAGTCATCTCGCCGTCCTGCCAGCCCGTGATGACGTGCAGGGAATCCGGCCCGGCGGTAGTGCAGACACCCTCGCCTGCGGCTGTCCCGGCTCTATGGCCCGTGAACTGCCGGCCGGCGTGGAGGTGGAGGCTGCGCCAGGCGGAGACGAGGCGGAGCGTGTGCCGTCCCGGCTGCGCAACTGGCCGGTGCAGCTGCACCTTGTCCCGGTGAACGCGCCATACCTGCAAAGGGCCAGGCTCCTCCTGGCTGCCGACTGCGTGCCCTTTGCCCTGGCCGATTTCCACCGCAGGCTTCTGGACGGGAAGGTACTCATGGTAGGGTGTCCCAAGCTGGACGACGCTGCTTTTTACCGCGACAAGCTGACCGCCATCCTGCGGGAGAACGATATCCAGGAGCTGAAGGTGGCCTTCATGGAGGTGCCCTGCTGCTTCGGGCTGGTCAACCTGGCGCGGCAGGCCGTCACGGATTCCGGCAAGGACATCCCCTTCTCCACCGTGAAGGTGGGCATAGAGGGCGAAGTGCTGGAGGTGGAGGAGCAGTATTCCGGCCTGCCCGCCTGATGCTGACGCCGATACCGTTCAGCTCTCCATGTCAAGGGTATGGGTGAAAAGCCCTCAAATGTAATACGGGTATAATGGCAATATGGAAGAGACTAAAAAGAAAAGAGTCTGGCTGTATGCGGTATACGGCCTCATCGCGCTGGCCATCATCCTGAGTATACAGTTCGCCAATCCCTTCCAGGCCACGGAGATAAGTTACAGCGAATTCCTGGCGCGCCTGAACGTCGGGGAGGTCACCAAGGTGACCGTTACCGACACCAGGATCGAGGGGACATCGGTGGGCGAAGGGGGGGAGGGCAACTTCGTCACCAGCCGCATCCCCAACACCGACGACCAGGAGCTCATCAACCAACTCACGGCGAAGGGCGTGGAGTTCTCGGGGAGGGTGGAAAACACCTTCTGGCGCGACTTCCTGCTCACCTGGATGCTGCCCCTGGGCCTCATCGTGTTCATCTGGTTCTTCGTTTTCCGCCGCCTGTCCCGGCGCATCGGGGGGGCCAGTCCCATGTCCTTCGGGCAATCCAATGTAAAGCTCTACGACCGCAGCGTGGAACGCGTCACCTTCGACGACGTGGCTGGACTGGACGAGGCAAAGGAAGAACTGCGCGAGATCATCGATTTTTTACGCAACCCGCAGAAGTACCGCAGTATCGGCGCCCTCATCCCCAAGGGGGTGTTGCTGGTGGGCGCGCCGGGAACGGGTAAAACCCTCATGGCCCGCGCCGTAGCGGGTGAGGCCGACGTGCCCTTCTTCTCCATCAGCGGCTCACAGTTCATGGAGATGTTCGTGGGCGTTGGCGCGGCGCGGGTGCGCGACCTCTTCGAGCAGGCCAAGGCCAAGGCGCCCTGCATCGTATTCATCGACGAGATCGAGTCCATCGGGAAGGTGCGCGGCGGCATTATGGCCAGTGGGGGTACGGAGGAGCGGGAGCAGACCCTGAACCAGCTGCTCTCGGAGATGGACGGCTTCGATCCCCAGACCGGGGTGATCATCCTGGCTGCCACCAACCGGCCCGAAGTCCTGGACAGCGCCATCCTGCGGCCGGGGCGCTTCGACCGCCAGATCATGGTGGACCGTCCGGACATCAAGGGACGCGAGGAGATATTGCAGGTGCATGCGCGCCGGGTGAAGCTGGCCGATGACGTCAACCTGAGGCAGATCGCTGCGCGCACCCCGGGATTCGCGGGCGCGGAGCTGGCCAACGTGGTAAACGAGGCTGCCCTGCTCGCGGCGCGTAAGAACAAGAAGCAGGTGTTCGAGGAGGAATTCGAGCAGGCAATAGACAGGGTCATCGGGGGGCTGGAGCTCAAGAGCCGGGTGATGAGCGATAAGGAGCGGCGGGTGGTAGCCGTCCACGAGATGGGACACGCCCTGGCGGCGTCCCTGCTCGAGCACGCCGACCCGGTGCACCGTATCACCGTCATCCCCCGCGGCATCGGGAGTCTGGGTATGACTATGCAGCTCCCGGAGGAGGACCGCTACATCATGACGCGGCCGGAGCTGGAGGACCGTCTGGCCGTCCTCCTGGGAGGGCGTGTGGCGGAGGAGATAGTCTTCAAACAGATCTCCACCGGCGCCCAGAACGACCTGGAAAAAGTTACCATATTAGCCCGCAAGATGGTGGAGGACTACGGCATGAGCGAAAGGGTAGGGCCTATGTCCCTGGGCCTGGAAAGGGGTTCCCGCCTGCTCATGGGCGAGTATGCCTTCGGCAAGGAAGCCAACTACAGTGAGGCCACAGCCGAAATAATAGACCAGGAAGTGAAGAAGATCATCACCAACAACTACGCCAGGGTGAAAGGTATCCTCGAGGAGAATACAGCGGCGCTGGAGGGCATAGCGGAGGTGCTCCTGGAGAAGGAGACCCTGGAGGGCGACGTCTTCCGGGAGTTGTTGGAGGAATACCGCTCCGGCAGGCAGGCGGCGACCGTTTAACGGGGCTGGAGAGCATATGCACGACGTGGTCATCATCGGGGCCGGCCCGGCGGGCCTCTCGGCCGGGGTCTACTGCGCGCGCAAGATGATGGATACCCTGGTGGTCTCGACGAATATCGGCGGGCAGGCAACCTGGTCCTGGGAGGTGGAAAACTACCTGGGGTACCACCTCATCACCGGCGTGGAGCTGGTGGAGCGCTTCCGCGACCACCTGGACGACTTTAAAGTGCAGTTGCAGGAGGGCAACACCGTATCCTCCCTCCTGAGGCGTGGCGATGAGTTCGTGGTGAGCACCGACAAGGACGGCGAGCTGGCCGCGCACACGGTCATCGTCGCCTCGGGCAAGGTCCCTCGCATGTTGGATGTGCCCGGGGAGGACACATACCGCGGCCGCGGCGTGGCCTACTGCTCCACCTGCGACGGACCCCTGTTCCGCGGCAAGAAGGTGGCGGTGGTCGGCGGGGGCAACTCCGCCCTGGACGCCGCACTTCAGCTCAACCAGATCGCCGAGAGGGTCTACCTCATCGCAGTCGAAGAGCACCTGGGCGGAGACGAGATCCGCCACAACCAGGTGTTGGCGTCGGACAAGATCGAGGTCTTCACATCTTCCCGTTTGACCGCCATCCGCGGCGAGACATTCGTCAAGGCCATCGACCTCGTGCACGGGAAAGAGGAGAAAACGCTCGAGGTCGCGGGCGTGTTCATCGAGATAGGGAGCTTGCCCAGCACGGGTTTCCTCCCCCCCGAGGTCGAGCTGAACGAGCTGGGGGAGATCGTCATCGATTCCAACAACCGCACCAGCATCCCCGGCCTCTTCGCCGCCGGAGATGCTACCAACGTGGCCGAGAAGCAGATAATCATCGCGGCGGGCGAGGGAGCGAAGGCGGCGCTTTCCGCCTATGCGTGGCTGGTGGATAACGGTTGCATGATCGCGTCGTGAAACGGCTGTAAAGCCTTTGATCCTGTGATAGAAGCCGGGGCTGCCTCGAGAAGCAACATGGCCGGCGGCGGCGAATATCCCCTTCTTGAGATGCGGGCTTCGAATTGAGATATACTTTGATTGTGGAAGGGCGGACTGCAACCATGTTGAGGGAAAGGGGATGAGGGATGAAGAACTGCGCCAGGTGCGGGGCGGAAAACCCTGATGACGCCATCTTTTGTGCCAACTGTGGTAATACCTTCACTCTGGATGAGGCAGCCCAGGGGACACCCCCTCCGGCTCCTCCTCCGCCTGGAGCCGGCCTGCAACCGGGAGGGGCGGCTCCACCACCTCTACCCTACGGCCAGCAGCCGGCGGCCTACCCTCTCCAGGCTCCCCCGCCCGGTGCTCCCTATGGGCCGGGAAACTATCCGGTGATGGCACAGGCAAACAATGGCAAGGCGACAGCTTCCCTGGTATTGGGGATAGTCGGATTGTTTATCTGTCCCATAGTCTGCTCGGTGCTGGCCATAATCCTCGGCTATACCGCGAAAAACGAGATCGCCGCGAGCGGGGGCTGGCAGGCGGGAGAGTCCAACGCGAGAGCAGGTATAATCCTGGGATGGATCGGGCTGGCCATAGCGATCGTGTTCGGAACGATCTGGGCTATCTTACTCATCGTCGCGGCAGCCAACGCGACCATGCTGCCATTCATCACGCTGCTCTAGCCGCGCCCTGGAATCGCGGTTCGGGTTGAAGGGGACGCGGGGAGTCCCCGCTATCATTGTCGGCGCCCATTGATTCCCTTTCTGTTAATATATTACCGAAACGCACTGGGGGCTTGGGTTACACCCTGAGACGGCGCATGTGATGGCTTCCAAACGGAAACGCCTTACCGGCGCTGCGTGGGGAAAGGATCTGAGACTGCTCCATGACTCTTTCGTCCTGGGAGGGGTCCCTAGTACTTCGGTTCGTAAAAACGGTCATGCACCGAGAGCGTCGGGGCGCCGCGCCGGCAAGGCGCGCGACCGAGGCGTACTCTGCGAGTACGTCGCAGGGAGCGGAACGCCGCCGGCGTGGATGCAGCGGCGCTCGAATGCGAGCATATTTGCGAATCGAGGTACCTAGTAAGGAGGAGGCATGGGAGAGCAGATAGTAGTCGGTGCCGGCCTTGCCGGGCTTTGCGCCGCCATCAACCTCAGGCGCGAGGGCCACGAGGTTAGGGTGCTGGAGAGACGGGACGGCATAGGCGGCCCCGCGAGGGACATGTCCACCGGCGAACTCACCTACGTCATGGCCGACGGCACCCCCATGGATACAGGCAAGATATCCCGCTATATCGGTATAGACGTCTCCCCCGCCTGCGCGCCCTTGAAGACCTGCCGCATCTACAGCTTCGGAAAACCCTACGACACTTTCTTCCCCAAGAACGTCCCCGCCGTACTGGTGGAGCGGGGCTCGCGCAAAGATTCCATGGACATGTATCTATACCGCATCGCGGTGGATGAGGGAGTACAGTTCGAGTTCAACTTCACCCTGAAGACGCGCAAGGACTTCGATGACCTGCCGCCCAAGAGCATCATCGCCGCCGGTCTCTTCGAGGACGCCTACAAGGCGCTGGGTATCCCATACGTGCACGTGGAAGGGCTCTTCGGGCAGGGTATGGTGGCCGACGACTACGACGGCCCCAGCGTCATCCTCTACATGGACCGCCACACCCAGGACTATGCCTTCTTCTCCACCATCCACGGTCTGGCCGGCGCGCTGCTCTTCCAGCGCAAGCGCCCTCTCTCGGCGGAGGCCAAAGCGTGGTTCCCCGCACAGTTGGCTGAGGACGAGGGCATCGAGTTCCCGGAGTGGCACAACCTGGATGTGGGGGTCCTCCCCATGGGGTCCTTCAACAATCCCCGCCTCTTCCACGAGAAGTTCGTCCTGGCGGGGACCATGGCCGGGGCGCAGGACCCCGTGCTGCTCTTCGGGGTGCACGGCGCCCTGGTCACCGGGAAGATAGCGGCCATGGCCCTGAGCCGGCCGGAGGAAGCGTATAAGGAGTTCCGGAAGATCAACTTCTTCTGGAAGCTCAGTTACATAAACCGCCTGTTCATCGAGCGTACCCATCCCTACGGACTCATGGCCACGAGCCGGGTGGGATTAAGCCTCTATCCCCTGTACGCTGACTTCGCCATGCGCTACGCCTTCCTCTTCGTCCCGGGTTGGATGAGGATCTAGGGGAACCCTCGCTGCGGGCAGGGAACGGAGATCGTCTCCGATCCATCTGAAAGCCAGAAGGTAGACTGCAGCGATCGAGCGAAAGAATAATCGACTTCAAAGACAAGCTCGAGAGCCAAAGGTATTCTTAAAGAGGACTTGATATGAGCCAGATGGACGTTAAGGCAGTTATCAGTATTACTTTGGCGGTTTTCCTCTCCCTCTTATTGGCCACCGGTTGCGGTGCCTCACAGGGTACGGCCACGGATACCGAAGAGCTGCCGGCCGACGGCGAGACGGTGGCGCAGGAGGAAACCCCGCAGGAGAAAGCGGAGCCGGCATACGCCACGGGGCCGGTTACGGCCCTTCAGCCCATAAAGACCCTCTACGTGGAGTCGGGTCCTAAATCGGTGGAGCTCATGCCGGGCGGCGACCGTATCTTCGTCAACGACCTCTACGCCCACAAGAACTTCATCTTCGACGCTGCCACCTACGAGGTGCTCAAGATCATCCCCCTGCCGGACGAGCCGGTGGAGACGGACTTCTCCCCGGACGGGCGCTACGCCTGGGTGTCCCTTTACAACTCCTCCAAGGTGGTGATAGTCGACACCGAGGCGGGCACCATCACAGGGGAAGTGCCCACCGGGAGCATCCCCAAGGAGATCGCCGTGAGCCCCGATGGAAAATGGGTCTACGTCGCGAACTGGGAATCGAACACGGTGACGGTCATCGACGCCGAGGCGCGTACACGGGTCAAGGACATCGGGATGTACGGCACGCCGCGCGGCATGGTCTTCTCCCCCCAGGGTGACAAGGTCTACGTGTGCGTCATGGGTGGGAACACCCTGGCGGAGGTGGACGTGGCGGCCGGACACGTGGTGGCAAGGCAGATATACTGCGGGGAGAACCCCCGTCACGCGGTGCTCTCCCCGGATGGGAATACCATCTACGTGAGCAACAACATACCCGGCACGATCACCGTTTTGAACCGCGTCGCGGGTACGGTCGCATCGACCATCAAAGTGGGGAACAAGGCGCGCACCATCGCCATCACGCCGGACGGCGCCTACCTCTTCGTCTGCAACTACGATGACAGCACGATAGGCTGCGTCGATATCGCCGCCCGCAAGCAGATATTCACCTATCCCACCCCCGACCCCATCGGCATGACCGTAGACGCCAAGGGTGAGAGGCTCTTCGTCTCCAACTATGCTCCACCACAGGTGTCGGTTTTCGAAATCGTAAGATGACTTAAGATTTCGAAAACCGACATCACGAGGAGCGCAGCGACGTGGTGATCCCATTTGATAGTAAACGTATCGATTAATTGGTACGACTAGGTCATCTCCATCGCCGTTGGCGCTTAGGTCCCGGATGGGCGGGAACCTCGTACGATTATCCCAGGGATCGGGCCAGTCTCAAAAAGAGGTTCTTCTCCGAGAAGTGTGGGTAGGAGTGTGATAATGGTAAGTTACCTTTGG
>CAYHAT010000155.1:0-8000 GCA_964354675.1 uncultured Actinomycetota bacterium
GATCCCAGCAAGCCCCTGGTGATCGAGAGAGGCAACGCCGACCGGAAGATGGTGGCCCTGACCATCGATGACGGGTGGAGCAAGGATGACCGTATCCTCGACCTTCTGGAATACTACGGCATCAGATGCACCGTCTTCCCTATTGGCGGAAGGGGCGTCGCAGAGGCTGATCCCGCATGGATCAAGAGGATGGATGACGATGGTTTCGAGGTCTGCACCCATACTTACAGCCACTATAAACTTACCGATCACCCCGAGGAGTGGATATCCGAGGAGATCTTCAAAGGGCGCGAGGTGATCGCCTCGATCACCGGAAAGCGCTACCCTTACATGAGGCCTCCCGGCGGGTTCGTGAACAACGCCGTTAAGGCCGCCGCCGCCGCAAACGGATGCTATATAGTCTTATGGAGCAATGAGTTCGGTGATGCCAGTCAGAACATCACGGTCGATGGCGAGGTATCGGCGGTGCTCTCCCGCCTCAGCAACGGCGATATCATCCTCTGCCATTTCGGCGGGCGTAATACCTATGAAGCCCTCCAGCGGCTCATCCCCGAGATCCAGAGCCGCGGATATCGATTCGTGACCCTGACCGAGCTCCTTGGTCTACAATAAGAACCCCCACGGTCTCCAAGGCCCCGGCCCCGCTGTATGCATCCAGCCCGTAAAGAGAGCGGCTCCCTCCCACGCCAGGCACGCCGCGCTGCCCGGATCGATGACTATCGTTGTATGCTTCACAGGCCAAAGCGGGTCATGTCGATGACCATGGCTGAGCCAGACTTATCGGCCTTCTCCAAAGCCACCATGAGCTCCGCCGGACCGCTCGCCTCGGCACCGGCCAGCCCGAAGCCCTCGGCGACCTTCTTCCAGTCAAAGGGATCGCCTACCACGCAGACGATGACGCCTATCCCTTCCCTTCTCGCGGTTTCCAGCTCCTGGATGTGATGGAGCAGGGCATCCGTATCGCACAGAGCGAATACCCTTTCACGCGGCCGTGCCAGCTTGACCCCCATGGCCATCGGAAGACCAAAACCGATCCCCCGCAGGCCGTGGGAGGTAAAACGCGTGTTGCTGGTCGAGGCAGGACAGAGCAGCGAACCCCAGTACGACGAATCCCGGCCGTCCATGACCAACAGGTCCTGCTGCTGCATGGTCTCTCCCAGCGCGCTCACCGCCGCGCCCGGTCCCTTGCCCCTGGCGTCTTCTTTAACGCTTGCCAGAGCTTTCTCATAGGAACTGCGACATGACTCCAGCCATCTTCGTCTCTCGGATGATTCTCCGCTCATCCCCTCTCTCAAGGTCCTGGAAATGGAAGCGGCATCCCCGGCCAGGGCCGCATCCACCGCTCCCATCGTACCCAGTATCTCGGGCTCGGGAGAGGTCTGGATGATCCTGGTCCGGGAGGGATCCACCATCCCCACGACCTGCGCCTGTTCGGCCAGGGTAGAACCGATCATTATCAGGACATCGGCCTGTCCTAGGCTTTGCGGCAGGTTGCCGAGGGCCGGGTGCTCCAGGACACCTATATAGGCGGGGTCTCCGGCCTGCAAGGCCGAGAGGGCGGAGGGAGTGAGGGCTACGGGGGCGGGCAGCCCTTCCGCCAGTGAAGCCAGTGCCTCCCAGGCCGACTCGCGCAGCACACTCAAGCCGGCCACTAGCACCGGTCGCTCTGCGGCCTCCAGGAGGGCAAGCGCCTCGCGCAGCGCCTCCCGGTCGGGAAGGTAGCTGCCGGAGAAACGGCTGCTGCCGGGCGGCGGCATCAGCTTCCTCATGCGCTTGCCCGTCACCGCGTGGTACTCGTAGAACACGTCCATCGGGATGTCCATATGCACCGGGCCCTTCTCGCCCGAGAGCGCCTCGCGCAGCGCCCTCTGCACCAGACGCGGGATGCGCCGCCAGTTGTAGGCGGTACAGTTCCAGCGGGTCACCCCGGCCAGCATGTCCGCCTGGTAGCAGCCCTGCAGCGACTCCTGGGCTGGATACATCTTCCAGCTCTGCACCTGCGGCGAGATGGAGAAGATGGGCACGTGGTCGCCCCAGGCGTTGGCCGTCCCGACCACCGAGTAGATAGCACCCGCGCCGACGGTGGAGATGACCACCGCCACCTTCCCGGAGGCGCGCGCATAACCGTCGGCCATCATGGCCCCCGCCGCCTCGTTGCGGGGCACCACCAGCTTGAGGCCGGGTTCCCTGTCCACGGCGTCGAAGAGGGGCAGTATCTGCCCTCCCAGCACCCCTATAAAATACTCCACCCCTTCCTGGGCGAGGGTCTTGGCCACCAGGTCTCCACCGCTAAGCACCTGCATGTCCATCGCCCCCTTACTCCAGGTCCTTGTCCAGGACGATGTTGATGGCGTACTTGGCCCGGTTCAAGAGCCGCCGGTCCAATTTCATCTTGGGGATCCCCAAGGCCCGTAACGGGTTTACGCTGACGCCTTCGAACTCGCCCAACGCGAAACTGGCCAGGGTCTCGGGGAAGGTATCCGGGTCCACCAGGACGTCCAGGACGGCTGGGAGGCCGGAGGCTCGCGCCTCCCGGAAGGCGGGTGCGATGTCCGAAGCCCTCTCCACCCTCCTGCCGTAGCAACCGAAGCCACGCGCCACGGCGGCGTAATCGATATCGCCCAGCATGGCGCCCACGCGGCGGCCGCCGAAGAGCATATCCTGCGCGCCCTTGATCATGTTCCAGCAGCCGTCGTTGAAGATGACCACCACGAAATCCATGCCCAGGCGGCACGCCGTGACCAGTTCCTGCACGTTGTAAAGGAAGGAGCCGTCGCCCTGGATGAGCACCAGGGGCCTCTCCGGCACGGCGGCCTTGATGCCGATGGCCGCGGGTATGCCGCAGCCCAGGGTCCCCATCCCCGCCGGGAAGAACGCGCTCCTGGGCTGGTGGTTCATGCAGAACATGGCGGCCCACAAGGCGGTGTTGCCCCCGTCGATCATAAAAAAGGCATCGGGCTCGCAGACCTCCCTGATGGTTTTCGCGAGGTAGCCCTGGTGGACGATGGCCCATGTACCATTGGCCTCCCCATCCACCCGCGCCCGCCACCGCTTCTTTACCATGAGGAGATGTTGCAGCCAGGGACGGTGTACGGGATTTGGTTTGACCTCCCCCGTCTCAACCAACTCCAGCATGCGCTCGAGTACCGTTTTCGCGTCCCCCAGGATGGATACCTCGACCGGTATGTTCAGGCAGATATTGACGGGGTCGATGTCCACCTGGATGAAGCGGATGTCCGCGTTCCACAATGGGGGCTGGCCGAATCCCTCGAGACCACCCAGGGTAGCGCCCACCGCCAGCACGCAGTCGGCCCTCTTTATGGCACGGTGGAAGGCCTCGCCCCCTATGTAACTGGGTCCCCCTATGTAATAAGGGTTGTCGCCGTAAACGGTACCCTCCCCCGCCATGGAGGTGGAGGCCGGTATCTCCAGGGCCCGCACCAGCCTGTCCATCTCCTCCCAGGCCTCGGCATGCATCACGCCTCCCCCGGAGATGATCAGGGGGCGCTCCGAGGCCATGAGGGCGTGCAGGCCTGCTTTGATCAACTCGGGGTCCCCCTCAATGGTGGCGACCTCGAGAGAACCCATGCCTCGCGTCACGAGAGCCTCCAGTTCCTCCGGCGTGAACTCCCTCGTCTCGGCGAGCAAAGCCTCCGGAACGTCCAGGTGCACCGGGCCGTGGCAGCCGCTCATGGCCTCCCGGAAAGCCTGCCCCACCAACCTGGGAACATCATCCAGGCTGGTGACGGTCTCGCTCCACTTGGTGAAGGGTGCGAAGGTGCGCCTGTGGGTGAGACCGGGCAAACTCCCCCCCACCCGGGTCTGCGGGCAGACCGTTACCATGAACACCGGCACCTTGTCCGCCCATGCCGTACCCACACCGGTAAGAGCGTTAGCGGCCTCTGCCGGGGTGGAGGCCAGGATCACCGCCGGGACGAAATGGTAATAGGTGTTGCCGTAGGCCATGAAGGAGCCCGCGATATCTCCCAGGGGGGTTATGGCCGTCACCCCGCCCTCGCCGCTCAAGGCCTCGAACACCGGCCCCAGTGCCCCCTCACCCCTGCCGACCACGAAGCGAACTCCCAGCCCGTTGAGGGAACGCGCGAGCAGTTCACAACCGGATACCTTCATCTATACACCCCTTTCCCTCTTCAGGCTGCATGACAAGAACTTGTAACGTTGGTCGCCGACGCATATACGCTCAAATATAACACCAAACCCGGGTGGTTCGGTCAGGCGCAAAAGACTATGCGCTCTCCCTCGTGCCGTCGCGGTATCCCGTTCTCCTTCATCACGTTGGCGACCATGACGTCCACCCGCGACGGGAGGCGGGGAAAAGCCATGAGCGTCTTGAAGCGCGCGTTGGGATCCTGCGAGGCCTCGAATTCCTCCACCATCTCAGGCACGGTGGCCTCGCCGAGCCTGGAGAGCGCGCTCATCACCTCCCGCTTGAGCGCGCTGTAGTAATCCTCGAAGAACGCGTACAGGCTCGTGCACTCCTCCACGCCCCGCGCCATATCCACGGCCTGGACGGGATGGATAGGGTCGTAACCGAAGGCAATGGCCAGCTCCTCCGCCCAGATGCTGCTGCGATGGGCATCGGTCGCCGTGTCCACGTAGCCCAGCTCGGCGAAGCGTTTGAAGAGACCCATCATCTCGATGCAGGTCTCAAGGCTGCTGTCGAAAAAAGCGGGGTTGATCTCCAGGGTGGCGTCCCCGCTGAGGAAGACCTTGTCCTCGGGGTCGTAGAAGGAGAGGTGCCCCGGGCTGTGGGTGGCGTCGTGCACCGCCAGGAAGCGGCCGACCTCCCATCCCCTGAAAGATACATCGCCGAACCTCCACTCCACGCGTTCGTCAAGCAGCAGGATCTCAGCGCGGTCCGCCAGGGTGTTTATACCCCGGAAGAGCATCCTGCAGTTGCGCGAGACCAGGGAGCGGGCAAAGCGCGTCGATATCCTGCTGGCGACGTTGACTGCCGCGGTCGGGAAGACCATGGGGAATTCGCGATAGGGGTCGTAATACTCCGTCATGGCCCCAAAATCGCCCATCCAGTGATGGTAGAGGTCGATGGTCGGCACCTCCACCTCGGGGAGGAGGAAGCGCACGTCGCCGTACCCGGCCTCCAGGATGATGTCGTTGTTGGCCACGTGGTCGAAGTGTCCCTGGGTGAGCATGAGCACCAGGCGCTTCGCGCCGTCCCTGCGGTGCTTGTCGAGGACGTCCAGGATGCTGCTGCGGTAGAAGGGGTAGGTGCCGGTGTCCACCAGCAGTACCAGGTCGCCGTCGCGCAGCACGAAACAGTTGCACGAAGGTGGTTTGAAGAAGAAGCTATCGGAGATATACCCCTCGATCATGGTGATGTGGGGGGATACCTCCAGGACCCGTGAACGCTTCAACTCCGCTGTCGGAAAACGCCCGGGGATAAGCCCTTTATAGGCCATGGTCCTCCTCCTCGTTCTCAAACGCGATCTCGACCCTTATCTTCTCCGCTCCGGGCTGTTCGCTCCAGGACGAGATGATCCTCGCGACTACGTCCCGGATGAGTTCCCGGGGGGCGGGGTCTGCCTCGCCCAGGGTGCGGTTGTTGTAGAGGGAGACGAGCCCGTGCATGGTGGCCCAGGCCTGCAGGGTAAGAAGCCTTGCGTCTTCCAAGCTGGCATCATCGCGTGAGGACAGGAACTCCCTTGCCGTCTGCAGGGCGAACTCGAGGATCCGCATGGAATGGAGCTTGGCGTCCCTGGCCACCTCCTCCGCGGCAGTCCCCTGGTAATCGCTGAACTTGGGGGTCGGTATGCAGAACATGATCTCGTAATAGCGCCTGTTACAGACGCCGAACTCGATGTAGGCTTCGATGAGCTTCTTCACTTTTTCCGATCCATCCTGCTGTGATGCCGCCGCCTCCCACAGGTATTCGTACAGCAGGTTGAACGCCCGGTTGTGTATCTCCAGGAAGATATGCTCCTTGTTGAGGAAATAGTTGTAGATGTTAGTGGCGGACATGCCCATCCTGGCCCCGATCTTGTACATGGAGAGGCCGGTATATCCCTCCTCCGCCATGATGTCCGCGGCACAGCGCAGGATGTTCTCCCTTACCGCTTCTATCTCCTGGACGCTCCTGGCGGGTCTCGGCACAAGCACGCCTTTCATCGCTCACATACCGCCGCACGGAATATGTTATGGGAATTAATTTAATACCATTAAGTTAATGTGTCAACGGTCGCCCTGGATCGGGTCCGGTTTCTCAATGGGAGGTAGCGTTCCTCGAGCCGCGCTTGCCCATGGCCACGGCGCGAGCCATGAGTAAGTCGTATATCCTCCTGCTCAGCCGGTGCAGGATATCGCTGGCGTAGGTCTCGGGACAGACAAGCGCGACGCCCTTGTTCTTCTCCACAGCCCTGACCGTAGCCTCCGCCACCGAGGCCGCAGTGTGTTTGCGCTTCCCCAGCCGCCTCTCGGTGTCCGCGACCGACTCCTCGCGGGTGCCGCTCGCCGGTGGCGTGCACTGCCTTGCGTCGCGGTAGATGCCGGTGAGGATGAAGCCCGGGCAGACGGCGGTGACCCCGATGCCGTGCAGCGCCGCCTCGGCACGCAAAGTCTCCGAGAGGCCGACCACGCCATGCTTGGTGGTCACGTAGGGGGTGGAGCCGGGGGCAGGAACGAGCCCCAGCCCTGATGCAACGTTGACGATCTGTCCCCCGCCACCCTGCGCGATCATGCGCGGGTAGAAATAATGGCAGCCGTGGATGACGCCCCAGAGGTTGACGCCGACGATCCACTCCCAGTCTTCCAGGCATATATCCTGGAGTTCGCCGCCTAGCGCCACCCCGGCGTTGTTGCAGAGTACGTCCACCCGCCCCATCTCCCGATAGACTGCTTCGCAGAAATCATGCATCTCATCCGCTTGAGAGACATCTAGGACCTGGGTAAGGACCGTGCAGCCCAGGGACTCGAACTCGCCACGCTTATCCCGCAGGCCATCTTGGTTCAAGTCAGCCAGGGCGAGCCGGGCACCCCTGCGGGCGAAGGCCCGGGCCGTTTCCAGGCCGATACCGCTGGCCGCGCCGGTGATCACGACCACCTTGTCTTTGAAATCCATGGCCCTCCTTCGATCGGGGGTCATCGCCAGACCATATCCACCTAATAAAACCTTTTCTGCAGCCGGACACCCGCCATGATACCCAGATAAAACAGTCTCCGGCTCAACCTGTGTGCGAAGTCGATGGCGTATACCTCAGGCCCGGCGATGATCACGCCTTTGTTCTTACATACTCCCTTCACCACTGCCTCGGCGACGCGGTCCGGCGTGTAATTGCGTCGGATGAAGAGGCGATCGATGATATCCCTCAGCTCCTCCGGCGTGGAGCGTTCCGTACCCGATACGACCCGGATGGTCTTGGTGATGTTGGTGGCCACGAATCCGGGGCAGAGCACGGAGACCCCGATGCCGTGCAGGGCGGCCTCCGCGCGCATGGTCTCGGAGAAACCCACCACACCGTACTTCGTGCTGACATAAGGGACCGCCCCGGTCGTATACACGAGCCCCGCAGCCGAGGAGGTGTTCACGATGTGGCCGCCGCCGCCCTGCGCGATCATGCGCGGGTAGAAGTAATGACAGCCGTGGATGACCCCCCAGAGGTTGACCCCGACTATCCACTCCCAGTCCTCCAGGGTTATGTCCTCAAGCCAACCCATCAGTCCCACGCCGGCGTTGTTGCAGAGGACGTCCGTCCGGCCCATCTCGCGGTAGACGGTGTCGCAGAGATCCTTTACATCATCCGCCCTGGAGACGTCTATGACGCGTGCCAGGAAGCCGCATCCCAGCGACGCGAGCTCTTTCTCGACGGAGCGCAATCCATCCTCGTTGATGTCCGCAACCGCCAAACGGGCTCCCCGCCGGGCGAAGGTGAGGGCGATCTCCCTACCGATGCCGCTGGCCGCACCGGTTACCACGACTACCTTGTTATTAAAATCCCCGTGTTCGGCCATCTTCCAACCACTAT
>CAYHAT010000156.1:0-7964 GCA_964354675.1 uncultured Actinomycetota bacterium
TGGAGGGCTGACCCCCGGCTTGAATCCACGCAATCTCCTATTCTCGGTCAGCCTGGAGTGCAGCGAAGTAACCACGTACGTATGATTGTCAACATCTGGATGAGATTGCCACGTCGCTGTGCTCCTCGCAATGACACGATCCGCTGCCACGTCGGCGAAGTGCATCCTCGCAATGACACGATCCGCTGCCACGTCGGCGAAGTGCCTCCTCGCAATGACATGATCCGCTGCCACGTCGCTGTGCTCCTCGCAATGACATGATCCGCTGCCACGTCGGCGAAGCGCCTCCTCGCAATGACACCAGGAGTCAGGTGATGTCGGCGTAGCGCTCGATGCGCCGGAAAGCTTCCTCCAGCATCCTGTCTCCGTCTGTCACGTTAATGCTCATGGCATCGCGCGGACAGACCTCGACGCATATGCCGCAGCCCTTGCACGCATCGGTTATACGCGCTTTCTTGTCCTCGATGACGATGGCTTGCGCGAAACAGCGCTTCGCGCATTTACCGCAGCCGTCGCATTCGTCGTCTACCTCGATGCTCAATCCCTCCAGGCGGTGCATGCGCCTCCGCATGTCAGGGTCCCAGGAGAGTTGGTTGCGCATGGCGATGCAGCAGCAGGTGCAGCAGAAACACAGGGTAAGGAAACGCCCCCAGTCCTTCATCTTCACCCCTAGCATGAGGGGGTCGGGATCCACGCGCCCGATCTGTGGGATGAGGCCGGTCGCGATGGAACGCTCCATGTGCTCCAGGGCTTCCTCGACTGAGACCGCCCTTCCGATGCTCGGGTCTATCTGCTTTGCCCCTTCTCCCAGGAAGATACACCCGATCTCCATGGGGTAGTCCTGGCAGCGGCACCCCACCCGGCACAGGCATATGGGGAGGATGACGCGATGGCAGGAACGGCGGATCATCTCCTCCACAACTTGTTTCGGCACTACCGCGGAAGCATCGCTCTCCAGCTCCTGGTTGATAGGTATGAAGGTGACGTCGTAGTGATTCTTGTTGACGATCCAGCCGAACAGCTTGCCCACTACCGGCCAGGCCGTGGTCTTGGCCCAGAGGTCGGTCACCGGCTGCCAGATGTAGACGGCCGCGAGCAGCGTGCGCCAATCCCTTTTGATGAGGTTTTTTCTCATAGCGCCCCCCTCGTCCCCCCTAGTATCCGAAGCAACAGAAGCACATCCATTGTAACCATAGATGTGACTCTGCGTCATCAACCGCCTAAATGACATCACGCTTCCCGGAGAAGATCCACATATATATAGAGAAGAAGAGTATAAAGATGAAGAACTTCCTCCGATCGAACAGCCGGCTTTCCACTCAGGGGTGGCTGAGATAGAATACCCACTATGAAAGAAGACGGTACCAAGGGTTGGGCGATAGAGAACGCCAAGGTCATCGCCGATGCGCTGACAGGTGTGCGGTTCTTTATCGGCTTGCTTATCGTTTTATGCGCCATCCTGGCTGACCGGGGGCTCCTTCCCCTGGTGGTATGCCTGACCCTGATCGGTTGGACCACGGACGTCATCGATGGGAAGATGGCGCGTATGGACACCACCGGCAGGAGGACCTGGATCGGCGACAGGGACTTCGGCACGGACATGATATTGATATACTCCGGGCTTCTCTACTTCATCACTGCCGGGTACCTGCCCTTCTGGCCTTTTTTCTTCTACGGCATATATGCGGCTATTACCGCCTTCATCTGGACCAAGAAGTCGGTATTGATGGCCGTTGCCGCGCCCATCGCTGCCGTGCCCATCATCTTCTCCTTCGTCTATTACCCCATCTGGGGGTGGGTCTTCGTGGGTTGGATCGCCGTCGACCTCATCCTTAACTGGGCCGACTTCACCTCGGAGATAAACGAATTCATCGGTGACGTAGAGGAAACTTAAGGGCCTCCCAGCGCCTTCTATCTCCCCGGCGGAGACCTCAACGAGCAGAGAGCCTCGTAGCAAAGCTGGTAGCACTAGCACCTGACATCATTTAGAATATATAACCCCACATAGGAATGGGAGGGATTTCGAGCCCGGTCGTTTTACCAGGTAGGAAGTGTTGGAGGCGTGCATGGAAATACGAAGAACATGATAGGACCACATCATCACACGGCAGGAGATAGATCCCGTAAGAATGAAGGAGAGAAGATGGCAGAGATCAACCCGTTTGAGAATGCACAGAAGCAGCTGGATGCGTGCGGAGAGATCCTCAAACTGGAGCCTGACGTCCTGGCGGCATTGAGGGAACCCAAGCGCGAGATCCACGTCTCCTTACCCGTACGTATGGACGACGGCACCATCCGCACCTTCAAAGGCTTCAGAGTCCAGTACAACGATGCCCGGGGACCGACCAAGGGGGGGATACGCTTCCACCCCGACGAGACCATAGACACCGTGCGGGCGCTCGCCGCCTGGATGACGTGGAAATGCTCCCTGGTGGACATTCCCCTGGGAGGGGGCAAGGGCGGTATCATCTGCAACACCAAGGAGATGTCCCAGGGAGAGCTGGAGCGATTGAGCAGGGCATACGTGGACAGCATATGGAGGTATATCGGTCCGGACACCGACGTGCCCGCACCCGACGTATACACTAATCCTCAGACCATGGCGTGGATGATGGACGAGTACTCCAAGATCAGCGGCAAGAACCAGTTCGGTGTGATAACCGGCAAACCGCTTAACCTTGGCGGTTCCGCCGGGCGTGGCGACGCCACTGCGCGCGGGGCACTCTACTGCATCCGCGAGGCGGCCAAGACGCAGGGCTTGGACCTGCGCAAGGCCACCGCGGCCGTGCAGGGTTACGGCAACGCCGGTTACTACATCGCCTCCCTCCTCAAGAACGAGCTGGGCTGCAGCGTGCTAGCGGTAAGCGACAGCAAGGGCGGGATATGTTGCGAGGCCGGGCTGGACCCCGACGCGGTGTGTGATTACAAGGCCGAGACCACCTCGGTCATCGAGTTCCCCAACACCGAGTGCATGACCAACGAGGACCTGCTGGAGATGGACGTGGACATCCTCTGCCCCAGCGCACTGGAGAACGTCATCACCGCGGAGAACGCGCCCAGGATCAAGGCCAAGATCGTGGCCGAGCTGGCCAATGGTCCCACCACGCCGGAGGCGGACGACATACTGCACGATAAAGGCGTCCACATCCTGCCGGACTTCCTGTGCAACGCCGGTGGGGTGACCGTATCCTACTTCGAGATGGTGCAGAACTTCTACATGTACTACTGGACTGCCGAGGAGGTCTACGAGCAGCTGGACAGGAAGATGACCGCCGCTTACTACGCGGTCTATGAGACCTCCAAGGAATACGATGTAAACATGCGCAAAGCCGCTTACGTCATCGCGGTAAAGCGCGTGGTGGAAGCGATGAGAGCGAGAGGTTGGATCTGAGAAACCTGACCGTCCTATGTTAGTAAACAGCGGGATAAAAGGCCTCGACGAGGTAATACAGGGCCTTCGCCTGGGAGATAACGTGGTCTGGCAGATCGACGATCTGCCAGACTACTTGTTTTTCGTAGAGCCGTTCACCGAGCAAGCGCTAAAGGACGGCCGAGAATGCGTATATCTCAGGTTCGCCCCCCATCCTCCGGTCCTGCAACCTCGCCCGGGCCTCGAAGTTGTCGAGGTCGACCCCGGTCAGGGCTTCGACTACTTCAGCCGGGAAGTACACAAGATCATCGAGGAACATGGCAAGGAGGTCTTCTATATCTTCGATAACCTGTCAGCTTTGGTAGTCGAATGGGCTACGGATGAGCTGCTGGCGAATTTCTTCCAGGTCACTTGCCCCTATCTTTTCGAGCTGGACACGGTGGCCTACTTCGCGCTAGTCAGGGGAAAACACGACAACAGCGTCATCGCCCGCATCAGGGATACGACCCAGGTTCTCATCGAAGTGTATAAGATCGATGGGCAGATGTACGTCCATCCTCTCAAGGTCTGGGACCGCTATTCGCCGCAGAT
Organism: uncultured Actinomycetota bacterium; assembly: GCA_964354675.1. GTDB lineage: Bacteria > Actinomycetota > Geothermincolia > Geothermincolales > RBG-13-55-18 > SURF-21. Next base: position 3,962 of record CAYHAT010000156.1, read on the forward strand.
GTTCCTTCCCCACGTGGTGAGCGAGAAGGACTGGACGACGATCTTCCGCAGCGGAGAGGCCGCGGCGGTTTCGGCAACCGCCAGCAAGCATCCCCTCAGAGGAACCGCTGTTCCTATAGCGCCATGGGACAGCGTATACAACAAACTCGTCCTGTACCGCGAAACGGGAGAGGGATTCGACGAGGCGGATTCGGAGATCAAGGCTTTAAGGGATGAACTCCGCCTTATGATGTTCGGGAGCCACCCCGAGTTCAACCAGTTAGCCGAGGAGTATTTCGCCTTGGAGGACCTCCTCCAGATAAGGGAACGCCTGGTAGGTTCGGGGAGGATAGGCGGAAAGGCTGCAGGTATGCTCCTGGCCAGGCGCATCCTTACGCGAGACGGAGAGGAGGAAGGTTTCGACTTCTCCCGGCTGCTGGAAGACCACGACTCCTTTTATATCGGATCGGACGTGTTCTTCACCTTCCTGGTAGAGAACGACCTCTTCCGCTTGCGCCTGCAGATGACCAGCGACTCGCATCTCAGTCATGAAGAGTTCGAGGAGGTGGAACAGCGCTTCCTCGCGGGTAGTTTCAACAACGCCATCATGGGGCAGTTCCGCAACATGCTCGACTACTTCGGGCAGGCACCCATAATAGTACGGTCGAGCAGCCTGCTCGAGGACAGCTTCGGCAACGCCTTCGCGGGTAAGTACCGCAGCGAGTTCCGCGCCAACCAGGGAAGTCCGGAAGAACGCATGGAGGATTTTCTGCGTGCGGTCAAGTTGGTGTATGCCAGTGCCCTCAATCCGGGGGCTCTTGCCTACCGGCGTAAACGAGGCCTGGGAGAGAGCGACGAGCAGATGGCCATACTAGTGATGCGCGTCTCTGGCATGCCTTACAAGAAGTACTTTTTCCCTTGTCTGGCGGGGGTGGCCTTTTCACGTAACCTCTACGCCTGGAGCAGCCGTATCGACCCTGAACAGGGCATCGTTCGCCTGGTGTTCGGGCTGGGAACGCGGGCCGTGGAGCGTGTGGGCAAGGACTATCCCCGCATGGTCGCCGTGAGCAATCCGGAGCTGAGGCCGGAGGCCGGCGCGGAGATCTCCAGGTATTCCCAGCGGCAAGTGGACCTGCTCGATCTGGAAGCCAACGAGTTCACGAGTCTGTCGCTTTACGAGCTGCTGGCCGAACGAGACTACCCCGGGCTTAGCTTGCTCGTATCGGTGATGTCCGACGATTACCCCCAGGATCCCATCGGCGAGCGGGTGGACGGAACGCCGCGTGACTACGTACTGACTTTCAACAACCTCATCCGGAAGACGCATTTCTTCCGCGCCATGGGTGCGATGCTCGAGAGGTTGGAGCGGGCTTACAACCATCCGGTGGACATCGAGTTCACCGCGTATATCGGACCGCAGAGCAAAGCCAGGATCAACCTGCTGCAGTGCCGCCCGCTTTTCCTGCCGGGCCATGCCGGCGAGGTTTCGGTGCCGGAGGGTATACCGGAGGACAGGGTATTGTTCAAATCCGAACGCATGATCAGCGGTGGGGTCATCAAGGACATCCGCTACATAGTTTATATCGATCCGGCAGTCTATAGCGCCGTGCCGAGCATGGAGGTCAAGCGGGGATTGGGACGGTTGGTAGGCCGCATCAACGAGCATCCTTCCATCAGGGAGGGCGGAGTGATGATGATGGGCCCAGGCAGGTGGGGCAGCAGCAATATCAATCTCGGCGTTAACGTGAGCTACAGCGATATCGACAACGCCGCCGTGCTGGTTGAGATAGCGCGGGAGGATGCCGGCCACGTGCCCGAGGTGTCCTACGGCACACACTTTTTCCAGGACCTGGTAGAAGCTCAAGTAGTATACCTGCCCCTTTACCCTGAAGACCCGAAGTCCGAGTATAACGAGGCCTTCTTCGAAGGCTCGCCCAACGCCGTCTCAGAACTCTTACCCGATGCCGGTGAGCAGGGGAAATACGTCCAAGTGATCGACGTGCCCGCTGTCACGGGTGGAGCTTATGCACAACTCGTCGCCGACCCCAGCACCCAGCGAGCGGTCTGCTATCTGAAGTAACAGCCATATCGTCCTTCCATGTGCCCCTGCCAGTCCATATAATAGACGGAGACTTGAGGGCGGGAGCGGGCGCAACCCGCTGGTGCGGCGCCAGGATGCAAGACACAGCGCATGCCTCGAGATGGTCTCGGGGCAAGTTTTCTAAGCGGACTCGAAACCCGATCGCGCTCCCTCATGCCGGAATAACGATGGTCGGAGGCTGGTAACCTAAAGAATGAACAAGGCTGTCATCCTGCTCGAGGACGGGAAGTATTTTGCCGGCACCCCCTTTGGAGCCCGGGGGGTGACCACGGGGGAGTTGGTCTTCAACACCAGCATGACGGGCTACCAGGAGATCCTCACCGACCCCTCCTATAAGGGTCAGATCGTCACCATGACCTACCCACTCATCGGCAACTATGGGGTCAACGCCGAGGACCTCGAGTCCCCCCGCCCCCACGTAGAGGGTTTCGTGGTGCGGGAGTGCTGTCGCTACCCGTCCAACTGGAGGGCGACGCAATCCCTGGACGAGTACCTCGCGGGTCACGGCATCATCGGTATCGAGGGAGTGGACACCCGCGCGGTGACCAGGCACATCAGGTCATTGGGGGCGAAGATGTGCATCATCTCCTCCGAGGATACGGACCTGGCATCGCTGAAGCGCCAGCTCGACGAGGCCCCGGATTACGTCGGGGTGGACCTGGTCGCCGAGGTCGCATGCCGCGAGCCATACCAGTGGGAGGACGCCCGCATCCCGCCCATGGGCCGGGGCGTTCTGCCGGACGTCTCCGGCGGGGGGGAGCGGCCTTTGAGGGTGGTGGCCTACGATTGCGGCATCAAGCATAACATCCTGCGCATCCTGGCCAACCTGGGCTGCGAGGTGATCGTGGTGCCCGCCGACACCACCGCCTCCCGCGTTTTGCAGATGGGCCCCGACGGCATCTTCCTCTCCAACGGGCCCGGCGACCCTGCGGCTGTGACCTACCTCATCGACGAGTTGGCCAAGCTGGTGGGCGTGAAGCCCATCTTCGGGATCTGCCTGGGGCACCAGATACTCGGACTGGCCCTGGGAGGGCGCACCTTCAAGTTAAAGTTCGGCCACCGCGGCGCCAACCAGCCGGTGAAGGACCTGCGCCGCGGGAACATCCTGATCACCGCGCAGAACCACGGCTTCTGCGTGGACCTGGAGGCCATCGCGGGCGAGACCGAGCCCACCTTCGTCAACCTCAACGACAACACGCTGGAGGGATTCCGCCACCGGCGCTACCCGGCCTATTCCGTGCAGTTCCACCCCGAGGATTCGCCCGGCCCCCACGACGCCGTCTACCTCTTCGGGGATTTCATCCGCGACATGCGCGGCGGGCGGGGTGACGGGCATGCCTAAGCGCTCCGACCTCAAGAAGATACTCATCATCGGCTCGGGGCCCATCATCATCTCCCAGGCTTGCGAGTTCGACTATTCCGGCACCCAGGCCTGCAAGGCCTTACGCGAAGAAGGGTACGAGGTGGTGCTGGTGAACTCCAATCCCGCCACCATCATGACCGACCCCGAGATGGCCGACCGCACCTATATCGAGCCCATCACCCCCGAGGTAGTGGCCCGCATCATCGAGAAGGAGCGCCCCGACGCGTTGTTGCCCACCCTGGGCGGGCAGACGGGCTTGAACACGGCGGTGAAGGTGGCAGAGATGGGGGCACTGGAGGAGTTCGGCGTGGAGATGATCGGCGCCGACTACCAGGCCATCCGCAAGGCCGAGGACCGCGCGCTATTCCGCGACGCCATGGCCTCCATCGGCCTCGACCTGCCCGAATCCGGCCTCGCGCACAACATGGAGGAAGCCCGCGCTGCCGCTGCGGAACTGGGCTTCCCCGCCATCATCCGACCCGCCTTCACCCTGGGGGGCACCGGCGGGGGCGTGGCCTTCAACGCCGAGGGCATGAAGATCATCGCCGACCGGATGCTGC
>CAYHAT010000157.1:0-7867 GCA_964354675.1 uncultured Actinomycetota bacterium
ACCCATGTGGCCCAGGATAAAGGGGACATTCGGGAAAGCCGCGATCAGTTTCTCCAGCCGACGTATGTCCCCGTAAGCGGCATAGCCATCCTTCACGATGTAGTAATCGAACTCCCCGGTGTGGGCGATGAGCGGCCTGCCGTAGGGAGCGAAGGCCTCCAGGAGGTCGAAAAAGAATGGGTCTTCAGGGGCGATGCGCTGCAGGGTGGGATGGATCTTTAAGCCCCTGCACCCTCCCTGCATGGCCTCTTGCAACTCCTTTTCCCAATCCCCGGAGGGATGCACGCTGGCGAAGGGGATGAGCCGGGGCTCTCCCGCGCATGCCTCGAGATATTCCGCCCCGGTTGAAAAAGGTGCGATTGGGAGCACGATGCTCTTATCGATGCCGTTCCTGTCCATGTAGCGCAGCAGGTTTTCCTTGCAGCCCATGGACAGGCGCAGCTGGTTCTCCAGGGCGATGAGCGTGCGGGCAGGTCCGGGAGGTTCCCCTTTCCAAAGGGGATTGTGAAAACCCAGCAACTCGTAGTTCCACACGAGCAGCCTGGTCATCTTGCGGCGCCCGGGGTCCGGGGTCACGCCGTAGATAGGTGTCTCGAGGTGGGCGTGGGCATCGACGACCATGCGTGGCTCCCTTACGAAACCTGCCTGCAAACACATCCTGGTTTTCCCAAGATATTATATCTTTTCCCCCGCTCTTGCCGCTCAAGCGCCTTCGTTTTCTGTATCACTTCTTCAATGTTCTCGAGACCATGTCGGCGACTTGCCTGGCTGTCTCCGCCGCTTTATTGGTACCGGACCAGCCCGGCGCTTGAACTCCCTCGCCCACGTTGTAGAGGTTCTTTATGGATGTCTCCGCGGGCATGTCGTAGCCGGGCCAAGCGCGTGCGCCGGGAGAATCACTATCCACGTCGTGCACTTCCATGCGCAATATCTCTCCATGCTTCTTGATGCCCGGGAAGTGCTCCTCCAAATCCCTTTCGCACTGCGTCTTCTCCCATTCCACCTCCATGGGGACGAGGGAATTGAGAGGATAACCACAGTAATAAGACAGGTGCATTCCTTCCGGCGCCAGGTCCGGACAGAGAAGGGCTATCTCTCCTCCGACGACTATACGGCGAGCCCCCGCGATGACCATGAAGGGGGCGCCCTCGGGCAGTACCGGTTTTTCGCTTCCCACCAGAATGAGCATGGCCGGGCCGGCACGCAATCTCATTCTTATCTCCCTTAAATTCTTGCCGCTGTAATTATCGCTGCCGGCAAGCTCTACCGTTTTTTTAGGTCCGGTATCGCTGATCACTATCCCGCTGCTTATCTCTACATCCCTGCCTTCCCTTTCCACCACTATCCCCTGGGCGGAGCCTCCCTTTACGATGACCTGCTTCGCAGGACTGTTCAGCCAGGCATCTCCGTTGTCTCTGATAACCTCTACCAGCCCCTCAATGAGCTTCACGTTACCTAGCGGAGCTACGCCCGCGTCGGCAAGGCCACCCAAGCGGGTCATATAGTAGAAGAACTGGGAAGCCGGCAACTCCCAAGCGTGGCATACGAGCACGGCGACGATGATGGCATCGAATATCTTGTGGATCACTTCGTTATCGGTGTATTGCATGAGCCATTCCCGAAAGGTCAGGGTTGCCCCTTCTGCGAGGGGGTCCTCGACCCCTCTGCCAAAGGCCCTCTGGACCTTTTTCTTGCCGATCTCCTTGGCCAGGCCTCCTCCGAGCCTGACTAGAGCTCCGCGGGACATCTCCAGGTCGCCGACGACGTCAACCAGCGTAAGGGGGTTATTCAGTTTCATCTGGTAATCTTTACCTTCGATCCTGCAGTGCAGCGTCTTCGGGAGATTGACCACCTCGAACTTGGCGCCGACCTCCTTGTATACCTTCTCCAGCGGCCCGTCCCGATGCAGGAGTATGGCCCCGGTCGGAAGCTTGAAACCTTTTTCTTCAACCGTAGACAGGCGGCCTCCCCAGCGGTCCGAGCCCTCTACCAGGATGGTCCTGTAGCCCCTTTTTGCCAGCAGCGCCCCCGCGCACAACCCACCGACGCCTGAGCCGATAATCGCCACATCATAATCGTGATCCACTGCATATCCCCCCTAAATATCCAGACAGTGTATATCGATATTACGGAACCCCCTAGGTCACGAGCTTGCTCCGCGCCAGATCTTCCGCTATATATGCGAGTCCCAGCTCCTCGAGTTTCGATCTTTTCTGAAGCCCACTTGCGACATCCCAACCCCTCAACCCATAGTATTCGTTTTTCATCCTCTCGAACTCAACCCTATCCACCACTTGCCCCTGCCTGGATGTCGGCTCGCCGCTTTTCCCCGGCACCAGGCACCCGGGATTGAAATATCCGGCTTGTACGGGTTGTGAGTAGAAGGTATCGGGCAAGATGTCGCTCTCCCTGCCGCTGCGCCCCTCCCTGGCCAGTATAGCCCGCTGCAGGTTGAAGACCCTCTCGCCTATCTTATAGAGCCCCTCTTCATCGACCTCCCTCCCGGTAACCGCTGAAAACACCTTGCTTTCAACGCTGGGGTCCCCTATGTGGTCCTGCGAGTCCTCCACGAGCATGAGAGGCCAGGCGAAGTTGCAGAGGACGAGGCATTCGTGGGCATACTGGCGGTCCTGGATCTTCCTGGCGGCCAGGGCTTTTCCATCGTAAGTCGAGAAGTCCGCCGCCTCCTCGCTTCCCCAGAATCTCTTCGCCATGGCGCGGATGACATCGCTCGAGGCATAGGAGCCCTCCAGCTTGTAGGTCCATAGCAACCAGGATAGAACTGGATTGAATACCTCGTGTAGGTGCTGGATCGGCTGCCTGGGCTCCATAGCGTAGAAAAGGCTGTTGACGATATACACCCGTGGATCATAGGCGGTGTCTTGACCGGCCCTGATGGTGTACCCGTCCAATATCTCCCTTGCACCTTTTCCCACTTCATCGGCTGCCTTGATGCTCCCGCGGGCCAAGCTATCTCCGAAGCCTTCCCGCAAGGAGATCTTTCTGACCAGGGTCTCTATGAACTCGAGACTGCCTACTTTGGAGAGGGGAAGGCCCGTTCCTTCATCGCTCAAGATGCCAGCCTGGAAACAGCTGGTAAGCCAGTTGATGATGACCTCCAGGGAATTGGTATCGAGCCCATGGTCGTCGCACAGTCTGTTGGCGGAAAACGCGACTTCGTCCCATTCCGTCGCGCTGGTCACCTTGCCCCGGGGTTGAGCGAAGTCCTGCGGCGGTCGCGCCTGGTAGAAGAGGCCGGATTGGCACATGACCTTGCCGGTCCTACCGCTGCGGGCTTTGTAGACGCTCCTGACGCAGCCGCTCGCGCAGCCGTAGCATACGAAGGGCTTTACGTCGGGGCTTACGACCATGGTAACGGAAGATCCGCTGCCCATTGCGCGGATGTATCTTCTCAAATCGCCCAATCTCTCTGGATCCGCTACGGCCACTCTCCCTTTCCCCCGTACCGCTATGGCCTTCAGCTTCTTTGAGCCCATGACGGCTCCGAAGCCGCTCGATCCACTGGAGTCGTCATCTGCCAGCAGGCTGGAGAAGGTGACCCTGTTCTCCCCGGCGATGCCTGTGGCTACAATACCGGTGGAGCCCCCCAGCTCCTTTTTCAAAGTCTCCCTGACCTCGACCGCGCCCTTTCCCCATAGATGGGATGCATCTCGCAGCCTTGCGCTGCCCTCCTCGACGAGAACATAAACCGGCGTCTCCGACTCACCCTGGATGACGATACCGTCATAGCCGGCGAACTTGAGTTTCGCTCCCCAGCTCCCTCCCAGGTTGGAATAACAGAATAGTTCGGGGCTGGTAGCGGGAGATTTTCCACAGACCTGCCACCTGGAACCCGCTAACCCTGCAACACCGGCCAGGGGGCCGGTGATAAAGATGAGGCGATTCTCGGGATCAAAGGCCTCGATACCCGGTGACACCTCGTCCCAGTATATCTTGGCCGCGATACCTCGTCCCCCGATGAAAGCATCAGCGTGATCGGCCGTCGAAATGTCGCTGATGCTCCCAGATGATAGGTCTACCCTCAAGATCCTTCCGGCATACCCGCACTCCCCGCCCATCAGCTCTTCCCCCTAAGAAGTCCATGCACATCCTGAAACCCCAAACCCAGCGGAAATGCAAAGCATCGTATGAAATATATTATCCCCTATTTCTCATATCAAATAGCAATGATTCCGCCTTTGTATTGCTGAAACATTCATCAGATCAGCGTTAATTGCATTAAAGGAGCAGGAAAAGGGGATAAACCGGTGGGTGAAGCAGAAAGTGGGGGCCTAAAGCTCGATTTCGACGGCCAACTGAGCCTGGAATTCAGGGGGGCAAAGGTTACCACCGACGCCGGTCTCCTGGCGGTGAGGGAACTGGACGGGGCGCTGGGGCTCACCGAGATGGCGGGAGAGATGATGCAAGCTGGGAGGGCCGGGAGGAACATAAGGCACAAGATGACGGGGCTCCTGCGCCAGTCCATCTACGCCAGGCTGGCCGGATACGAGGATGTGAACGACCAGGAGCATTTGCTCAGAGATCCCGCCATGAGGGCCATCGTAGGCAAGATTGGGGGTATATGAGAAATATCGGAGAATAGATGTTTTTTCTACTGCAGCCCGTAACCCTCTCTCGAGGTAGTAGAATAGTATTGACTGCATGGGGGGAGTCGGGAGGCACCACGCCTCCATCGACAGCGCTCCGGAAGACGGGAAGGGGGGAGACGCGTATGATCGCCGACAAGGCGTACGGGGAACTCGAGGAAGCGCTGGGCCCGCAGAACGTCTCCAGGGAACCCGCATTGCTGGACGGCTATGCCTGGCAGCCCTCCTTCAACACCGACCCCGATATCTGGGTGCCGCGCCCCGCCGCGGTGGCTCTCCCGTCCACCACCTCGGAAGTACAAGCCATAGTGAAGATATGCAACAAGCACGGTCTTAAGTTCAAAGCCTTCAGCACGGGCTGGGGAGCTCACGGTGGACCGACGGAGAGCGGCGTCGTGCAGATCGACCTGAGGCGCATGAACCGCATCCTGGAGATAGACGAGAGGAACATGTACGCCGTGGTCGAGCCCTACGTTTCCGGCGCCCAGCTCCAGGCCGAGGCCATGAAGCTGGGGTTGAACACCCATATCATCGGCGCCGGGCCGGCATGCTCACCGCTGGCCAGCGCCACGGCATGCTGGGGCGTAGGATGGGACGGCCAGTACATGAGCTACAGCCCGCGCAACCTCCTGGGGGTGGAATGGGTCCTGCCCGATGGGGAGATCCTCAACCTTGGGACCCTGGGCTCTGGCGCGGGATGGTTCAACGGGGACGGCCCCGGGCCTTCCCTCAGGGGGATCATGCGGGGATACATCGGGGCCATGGGGGGAAACGGGGTATTCACCAGGTGCGCGTTGAAGCTCTTCCACTGGCCGGGACCGCCTGAAAGCGAAGGCAGCGGCATGCTCCTTGACTATGCCGCGGAGGTGCCCGGGGAGCTCAATTTCTACATCTGTTTATTCCCGCACAAGCAGGCGTTTGCCGACGCGGGATACAGGCTGGGCGAGGCGGAGATCGGGTACGTGGTCAGCAAGGCATCGACCTCAGGTTATCTCCTCAATATCCTGCCCCACCTTCTGAAAAAACTCCAGGGCAAGCACGCTCTGAGGGCGGTCCTGAGGGACTCCCTCAAGTACTTGTTGATGGTGGTGCTGGCCTGTGACTCCGAAAGGGAGATGGCTTACCAGGAAGCGGTGCTCAAGCGCGTGCTCTCCGAGGGCGGAGGCCTGGGGATGGAGCTGTTCCATGGCATCCCCTCCCTGGGCTCCATGTTCTGGATGAACTTCCTGCGCGTGACCATCATCCCCCTCATCTACCGGCCGGGAGGGCAGTTCTCCACCGGCTGGCCCAAGGACGAGACCTGGGACGTGCTGGTCGACTACGCGGAGTTCAGCCAGAAGACCAAGGAGGAATGGATAGAGAGGGGCGGGATACTGGACGACATGGGGGATTGCGCCTGGATGACCCTGTACGAGAACAGCGCCTACGCCCACTGCGAGGAGATCTTCGCCTACGACCCCCGCAACCGCGACCATACCGAGGCCATTGACCCGCTGAGCGTCGACTTCGCCGTCACCGCTATAGAACAGTGCATGGAGCAGGGGTTTAATTTCGATCCGCGCATGCGCAAGCTCTTCAGCCCCCTTCAGGGCAACTACAACCACTGGCAGCGGATGATCCGGGATGCTTTCGATCCAGGGGAGGCGGCCGATGCCGGGTTTTACACGGGCGAGGAGGATTTCGACCTCTCGGCCGTGGAGGCGAGCAAGCTCTCCCGGCTGCTCAAGCTGATCCAGGATAGGACCTGGTCGGATCCCCTTCCGCCACACTAGACAACGACGAGGATCCCGGTGGTCCATATGAGAAGACCTCCGCGCGGACCGGAAGGGCGCCACGGGTGCTCAACGGGTCCGCCGGGGCGGGATGGTCCCCTTTTGCGGATGGGCAAAAACATCTCCCACAAGAAACCGAAGAAAAATTAGGGATGTGCTAGAGACCTCGAGGATCGGAGGCCGATCATGCTTAGGTGCAGAGATTGTGGGGTTCCCAGGCTTTTCAGCCTGGGCAATAGATGGACGGATGACGGCATACTGCTCTCCATGCCCCGGGGACTGCTCCGCTTGGTCATGATGGAACGCGAACATATGGTGGAGATTTTCCTGGGTATAGAGGAGAAGCTGGGCTTTCCCATAGATAAGATCATCATCGAGGCGAAGCGCAAGGACGCGAGGGTCTACGTCCAGGATGTCATACCGCCGCTCCTGGGAAGGTTGTTGCGCTTCCCTCCCTTAAGGCGGTTCGCCTACTACGCCATGATCAAGCAGGCTTCCCTGATCGGTCTGGGAAAAGTAAAGCTGCTGGAGCACCGGAGGGACAGAAAGTTGGTGGGCAGGATATACCCCGTCTATTACCACGCCCTTTTCTCCGGCGACGCCTGGGGCGCCTTCGAGACCTTCGAGGGCCTCAAGGCCAAGCTGGCATACGGGTTCTTAGGAGAAGAGCTCTTTATAAACATCATGGCTTCGGAGGATGCGCCGGTGGAGGAACGGCTGCAGCTGCGGGAGATCCCGGTTACACCGGCCCGCGTGGACTACGAACGATGCCGGGTCTGCGGCCTGCCCCGGGAACTCTCCAACTTCAGGTGGGAGCCGGAGACGGGCAGGATGTTCGACGACAGGACGGGGGAATGGTTTTTCATCCAGGGCATTCGCGCCCTCGACGCCGTACTGAGGGAATTGGAGTACGAGCTGGGAGAGGAGATACCGCACCTGGTATCGGAGTTGACCTGGAAGTTCTTCCGCCGCCTGAAGAGCGAGCATCCCCAGTGCTTCAAAGACCTCGGTTTCATGAGGGTGCGGGGAATAGGGGTCCCCGAGAACGAGAGCCCTACTCCCACAGAACTCGCGGCAGGCGTGGACATCCTCAACGGCTTCAACGGGCCTATCCTTGCCGGCATGGTCGCGGCCATATGCGGCGGCGGCGGACCCGTGTGGAGTTGGGAAGCCCCCGCCGAGGGGACGATCAGGGTCAAGGTCGTCGCCGGTCCTTGAGCCCCAGCCTCCCCCGCCCCCCTTCAAGAAAAACCTCGCGGTGGGAACTCGAGGTCTGTGCCCCGTAGCCGGGTTTAACCCCATCTCTGCTGGAATAACCATTGACGATCATATCTTAAATATAAAGAAGATTTCCTTTGTTTGGTCCTGCAAAAAGGTTCATATCCGCACGAGGGGTTCCTACAGAACATACGATAAATGCATCAGGTTCTTCAGCGAGAAGTGTGGGCAAATGGAGATGATAACCGGGGCAACACTTTGGGGTCAGAC
>CAYHAT010000158.1:0-7838 GCA_964354675.1 uncultured Actinomycetota bacterium
ACCTGCCCAACTGCCCCCAGTTCGCCATCGCCTACTACGGGCTGCTCAAGGCCGGTGCCATCTTCGTGCCCATGAGCCCCCTGCTGGCGGAGAGGGAGATAGATTTCCAGCTCAACGACGCCGGCGTGGAGACCTTCATCGGCCTGGACATGCTCTTCGGGATCCCCCAGCAGGTCATCCCGAACTCGCCGGTCAAACGCACCATCATCGTCAGCCTGGCCGACTGCTATCCGCCCATAGCCGCGCCCGTGAAGATGCTGCAGAAACAGCCGGCGCCCGAGGGGACCATCGATTTCGTCACGCTGGTCACCGACTACCCCGTGGAGCCGCCCCAGGTGGATTTCGACGTCAAGAAGGACCTGGCTCACATCGCCTACACCGGCGGCACCACGGGTACGCCCAAGGGGGTGATGATCACCCATTACAACGGGGTGGTGAACTGCTGCCAGTTCGCCTACTGGTTCGGTGGGGGAGACGTCGACTACCAGGACGGCATGTTCAAAGTCAAGCGCATGGAGGGGGACAGTGACGCGGATCATCCCTTGGTGCAGGGGATGGAGATCTCCCTCATCGTCGTCCCCTGGTTCCACGCCATGGGCGCCATAGGCTATCTCTCCATGCAGCTGCTTGGCGGTAACACCCTGGTGGTCTTCCCGCGTTTCGACCCCACCGAGTACCTGCAGGCGATACCCAAGTACCGCGCCACCGTCTTCGGCGGCGCTCCCCAGCTCTTCGTGCCCCTGGTGGAGAACCCCCTGTTCCAGGAAACCGACCTCTCCGGTATCAAGATGGTGGCCTCCGGCGCCGCTCCCATACCCCATCATCTACTGGAGACGCTCACGGAGAAGATACCGGGGGTCATCTGCGAGGCCTACGGCCTTTCGGAGTGCACCATGGGCTGCTGCGCCAACCCACCCAGCCGTGAAGGATTCCGGCTCGGCTCGGTGGGCCTGCCCATGCAGGACACGGAGATAGCGATCATGGACGCTGAGACGGGCGACAAGGAGGTCCCGCTAGGGGAAATAGGGGAGATCTGCATCAAGGGCCCCCAGGTGATGAAGGGCTACTGGAACCAGCCGCAGGAGACGGCGGAGGTGCTCAAGGACGGCTGGCTGTACACCGGGGACATCGGGAAGTACGACGAGGATGGCTACATCTTTATCGTGGACCGCAAGAAGGACATGCTCATCTACAAGGGCTACAACGTGTATCCCCGCGACCTGGAGGACGTCATCAACGCTCATCCCGCGGTGGCCCAATCGGCGGTGGTGGGGAAGTACGACGAGCGCTCCGGGGATATCCCTATCGCCTTCGTGGAGCTGGTGCCAGGGGGAACGGCGAGCGAGGAGGAACTCCTTACATACGCCAACGGCAAGCTTGCCGCCTACAAGAAGATCAAGTTGGTGAAGATAGTAGAGGCCTTGCCGGCCAGCGGTGCCGGCAAGATCCTGCGCAGGGAGCTGCGCGACCAGGCCCAGGATTTCGATCTCTGAGCTGTAACAAGCGATCTCATAAGACCCACGCAGCGAAAAGGGCCCGGCACGGCCGGGCCCTTTCTACAAGGTAGCGTTCTTTTCAAAACAGCCGTACCGGGCGTTTTCCGTTTTCGATACCCGGATGGTGACCGTTTCCCAACAGGACTGCTGTACGGCGGGGAGAAGCGGCGATGAACCACAGGAAAGACCGGGGGAGATGGGCTGGAAAAAGCGGCCGCAGGAGAGGCACAGATATAGTGATATCTACTTTACATAAGATATATTATCGGCGGTATTCCTGCTCCACATCCCATGAGCCGCAATCCCGGAAGAGGCCTGGTATAGCCCCCGCCTACATCTCCTGGCCGGTCGCCTATGCCCTGCAATATAAGCGCCCCCACGGAGCGGGTTCCGACCTCAGCGGTCAAACGAATCAGCACCGAGTGATCCGCATACGTCAGAAAGCTTTCCCTCACATCGCCCAGATCATATCTCCCGATGCGTCACTATATCCGGTTAAGACGAGCCCGAGCTTGCGCGACCTGCCGTTCACGCCTTGCCCCCCACCAAGCTTCATTTTTGCCGCCTCTTCCGTCGTAACGTCTGATATGCGCGTTGAAACCGGGGCTGTTGCTGAAACGGTGTTCGGAGTATATGTTTCCTCGCAGCTTCATACCTGCTTCTGGTGTGTGTCGCATCCGCTGACACGATGCGGGGCCTGGCCGCCCCTACCCTGCAGATCGCATACCAGAATCCCTACATGATAACTATATAATGTATTATTTGCTTGAGCTGGAGCCATATGCGTAACGGCCGGGATGATGCAGGCGATATCCCGCACGATCATCACCAGAGAAGAAGGAGCCCCGGCGCTGTGGTCCGAATACATATATGGGTCGTGCCGTGACGGTGCCCACGGCAACCGCCACAAATAAATCCACACATACCCGATGGACCATCGGGCTTCTCTCCCCCCACAAGGGAGGACCGCCGGTAAAGGAAAGGCGTTCCAGTGTCGAACCGGTAGGTAGGAGGCCGGGCGAGCGGGAGCGGTAGAACGGCTGCGGGATCTTAATAGAGTTGCAGGGGGTCAAGGCCATGAAAAAGGATGCGGTATGCGGGGGATGTGGCGTGCCGCGAGACTTCTCCAACAACCAGACTTGGGGGGACAACGGCACCATCACCCAGGCCGGGAACGAGCGTTTCCGCGTCGTCATCCTGGACGTCGACCTGGTAAGCGGCATCTTTTCTGGCATACAGGAGATGCTGGGGATCCCTATCGACCATATAACCACGGAAGCTAAGCGCAAGGGCACCGTGGAGTATATATTGCAGCTCTTCTCGGGGTTCAAGCTCAGCCTGCTGCGTGCCTTCGCCCACCGCCAGGCCTACGAGAGGCTCACCATCGTGGGGGCGCAGTTCGGGTACGGCCATTTCGAGGTGCGCGATGTCAGGAGGAAGGAATACGCCGTGGCGTACGGCAGGAATATCTATTATATGCCCTTTATGGTCGGCGACCTGCAAGCTACCTTCAATGTCGTGGAAGGGCTGTCGGCCCAGGTGGGCATGGAGGAAAAGGACGGCGGGTATCTCTTCAATCTCCACCCCGGCGAGGAGGACTTCGAGCTGGCTTCGCGCATACAGCGCAGCTTCATCCCCCCTAAACCGGGGGATGTCCGTTTCGAGCGTTGTGGGTCTTGCGGCGCTCCGCTGGCTCTCGAGGGTCTCGTATGGGACCTCCACGAGGGCATCCTTACGGACACGGCGAGGGGCCAGCGCCTGTGCGTTATCGACCCGGAACAGGTGGACAGCGTGCTTCGGGAGCTGGAGACCGAACTGGGGGAGGATATCTCCCGTGCGATCATCGACGTCGCGCGGCGCCATACCATAGCTACCTTCGAGCTGGACGCGTCATCACGGGAGGATGACTATATAAGCCGATTCCTGTCCCTCCGAGGCCTTGGTAACCTGGTCCGTTATGACTGCGGGACGCACTACCTGCAGGCGGTCATCGATAATGCCTCCCCTCCCCTGCTGGTAACGGGCATGCTGCAGGGGATCTGCGACCTCATCAAGGGCGGCAGCTCGGAATGTGTTTTCACACACGGCCGGGATGGTTCGCTACAACTGGATATCAATGCCGCCTGAATCGTTCTGCATGTTTCAAACCGCCTTACGATCCTGCGACATCTTCTCCGCAGGTTCTGGCTCGTTCTTGTCCCTTCCGCATTCGCTCAGCTGGGCCGGAAAGCCAGGAAGATCCTGGCCTCCTCCCCTTCCCCGCGGTGCAGGAACTCCACCGTCATCGGGGTGCCTATCTTGATTGATTCGGGATCCCTCGCGTCTACTCCCTCGATACGGGCTACTATCCTGGGCCCCTCCGCCAGCGTCACCACGCCGGTGCAGTAGGGGTTCTTCCTGTCGTATCCCTCCTCGATCATGAATGAGGGCCCGATGGAGATGCAGGTGTAGGCGGCAAGTTCGCCCTCGCCCTCCATCTCGTGCCACTCCATATCATCGCTGCGGCACTCGATGCAGAAATGGCGTGGGGGCACGTAGAGTTGACCACATTTCCTGCACTTCGAGCCCATGAACTTGTCCTCTTCCAGAAACCGCCGGTATGAGATGTCGCTGAAAGGCCTCTCTTCCATCGCCCTACCTCCTTTCGAAGATGGTGAAGGTGCAGGTGCCGCCGGTGCCGCCCAGGTTCTGGGTGGCACCGATATAGAGGTCCCTTCCCGGGATCTGTCGCTCACCCGCCTCCCCCCGTAACTGTTTCCATATCTCGAGCATCTGGGCCGTCCCCGTGGCTCCCACAGGATGACCCTTGCATTTTAGGCCTCCCGAGGTGTTGATGGGCATACGCCCCTCCCGTCTTGTAGCCCCCTCGGCGATTGCTTTATAGCCCTCCCCCGCCTCGAAGAACCCCAGATCCTCGATGTGGATGAGCTCCGCTATGCTGAAGCAATCGTGGACCTCCGCGAACTGGACGTCCTTGGGGGAGAGCCCGGATATGCTGTAGGCCTCCACCGCGGCATGCTTGTTGGCCTCGAAGGAGGTGAGGCTGGGGCAGGCGTGCAGTCCCCTGCCGCTCCCCTGGCCGAATCCCACCACGTAGATGGGGTTGTCGGTGAAATCCTTTGCCAGATCCTCGGCCACCAATAGTATGCAGCTGGCTCCGTCGCTGATGGGACAGCAGTCGTAGAGATGCATGGGCCAGGCCACCGCTGGATTGAAGCTGGGGTCCCACAAGGCCGCCTTCTCGTCGGCCCAGTCGGGGATGGGCTGGCCTTTCTTTTCGGCCCGTGCCTTTTTTGCCTGCATAAGGTCGGCGATGGTCTGCTTGAACTGTGCCTTGGGATTGAGCGCAGCGTTCTCGTGGCTCTTGATGGTGATGTTCATGAGGTGCTCCCGGCCCGCCCCGTACTTATTGAAATAGGCCGTGGCCAGGGCCCCGAAGACTCCGGGGAAGGTATATCCCGCCGCTCCCTCGTAGGGGGAGGTGGCCAGGGCCAGTCCCTCGGTTACCTGCTCCGTGGAGCACTTTGACATCTCCTCCACCCCGCCGGCCAGCACTATGTCGTACATACCGGAGGCGATGGCCATGAGGCCGTCTCTCATCGCCAGTGTGCTGGAGGCGCATGCCCCCTCGGTCCTGGTCACCGCCTTGGGCACCAATCCGGCCACGTCGGCGATGATCGGCCCCCAGTGCGCCTGGTGCACGAAGAAATCGTTGCTGAAGTTGCCGATCCATGCTGCATCGATATCCGCGGGGTCGAACCCTTTGTCCACGCTCCCGAGCATCTCGCTGAAAGCCTCCGCGAACACGTCCTTGGAGTCTTTATCCGGGAACATACCGAAATCGGACATCCCTGCCCCGACGATAGCGACTCCCCTGCCTAATCTTCTCTTACGTGACATCACCCGACCTCCTTAACCTGTCCCTCAGACCTGGCGGTCATCG
This sequence comes from uncultured Actinomycetota bacterium, assembly GCA_964354675.1. GTDB lineage: Bacteria > Actinomycetota > Geothermincolia > Geothermincolales > RBG-13-55-18 > SURF-21. Next base: position 5,440 of record CAYHAT010000158.1, read on the forward strand.
CCCGATGATCCTCGACCATGCGTATGCCCAACCACATACGGGCTTGCCTCTGCCACCAACACCATCAGCCCACCTCTACGTCCTGCAACTTCTCAACTATGAAATCTACGATGTCCTGGGTCACCGTACCGGGACCAAAGACACCTTCAATGCCGATCTCCCTGAGCTCGGCGTGGTCCTGCTCGGGGAAGACCCCACCGACAAGCAAGAGGAAATCATCGCGGGCGCCCTGCGCCTCCAGCTCTTCTATGAGCTCCCGGCCCCATTCCCGGTGAGCGCCGGAATGGACCGAGAAACCTATGACATCCACGTCCTCCTGGATGGCCGCTTCGACCACCCCCTTCACCGTCTTGAAGCCGAAGAAAATAGTCTCCATCCCCGCATCTGAAAGCGCTTTCGATACGGTCATGATACCCCGCCAGTGCCCATCCAGGCCCGGCTTGAAGAGCAGCACCCTGATCTTTTTCTCCATGCGTCCGCCCCCTTCCTATGCCACAAAGGGCAGTTGCCAGATACCCCAGATCTCGCGGTAAACGCCGGTGATCTCCCCGAGTGATGCGCCCGCTGCGGTAAGCTCGGTGACCACCGGGAGCACGTTCTCCCTCGCCTCGCAGACTTTCCTGAGGCGGTCGAGGAGCCTTGCGACCTCCGCCTCGTTGCGGTCCGACCGCAGCTGCTCCAGCCTCTCTTTCTCGATATCTGCAGCATTGGGGTTGGTGCGGAAGGGCGGGGTTGGCTCCTCTCCCTCCAGGGTATAGCAGTTCACCCCGATGATGCTTTCCTTACCGCTCTCCTGGTCGTGGCGACGTTTGTTGAAGGCTTTGCTCATCTCGTTGAAAAGCCAGCCCGTGTTGAGGGCTTCCACCACGCCCCCCATCTCCTCGATGCGCATGAAGTACTCCCAGATACGCTCCTCCAGCTCTTTGGTGAGCGCCTCCACGTAGTAGGAACCCGCCATGGGGTCCACCACCGAAGCGACCCCGGTCTCCTCCTGGATGAGTTCCTGGGTGCGCACCGCCAGGCGCACCGACTGCTCGGATGGAAGGCAGATCGCCTCGTCGTATGAGTTGGTGTGCAGGGATTGGGTGCCCCCCAGCACCGCCTCCAGGGCCTGGTAGGCGGTACGGATGATGTTCACCATGGGCTGCTGCGCGGTGAGGGAGCAGCCCGCTGTCTGGACATGGAAGCGGAAGCGGTAGGCATCGGGATTCTCCGGCTTGTAGCGCTCTTTCATCAGGCGGTACCAGAGTTTGCGGGCCGCGCGGTACTTGGCGATCTCCTCGAAGAAATCGCGGTGCGCCGAGAGGTGGAAGGCCAGTCGGTGCACGAAGTCGTCGATCTTCCACCCGCGCCTGAGCATCTCCTCGATATGGGCGACGGCGTTTGCCAAGCCCATACCGATCTCCTGTACGGCGTCGATGCCCCCCTCGCGGTAGTTGTAGGTGGTGAAGTTGATGGGGTTCCAACGCGGCGCCTCACCCATGGCGGTGCAATACTCTATAAGGTCGCATGCCAGCTTGAGAAGGTCATCCGGTCTAAGGGAACCCCAGGGGATGTAGCCGATGGTCATGGTGAGGATATCGTTCTGGGTGGTCCCCGCGAGCTGCTCCTTGCGCATCCCCCGCGCCTTGAGTACGTTGAAGTACATGGAGGTCACGGCCGCCGATGTCATGGGCTCCACCACCAGGGCTACGCTCATCTTCTCCAGGGGCAGGTCTTTTACCAGGGCCTCCACGCCCCGTATCGAATAGAGCGGGACGCCCTCCTTCCCCACCTCGTGGGCTGCGCCGTGTACCTCCTGGTCGGGATCGACTCCGGAAAAGGTGAGGGAATCAACCGCCGCCGAAAATCCCGTCTCCCCTTCGTCGTAGAGCATCCTCCAGCGCTGGTTGGTCTCCTCCGGCGTGCCATGCCCGGAGAACATGCGGATGGTCCACAACTTCCCCCGGTACATGGTGGGATAAACCCCGCGTGTGAAGGGCGGTTGGCCGGGGAAACCGACATCCTGCACGTAGTCGATGCCTTCGGTATCAAGAGGCGTGTAGAGCTGCTTGACCGGGATGCCGGCGTCGCTTAGGAACTCGGGTTTGCGTTCCTCCCAGCCCTCTTTCTCCGAACTCCAACCCTCGAGCCCTCGCCTGATCTCCTCGTTATCAGCCATCTTCATCAACCCCTTTTATCTGATATTATCCGCTTTTCTCCAGTTCGGCGGCACCTACGTTAGCGTTGACTCTTCGCAGCATCGGCGCTCCCTCTGCTCGCTGGCCCCCTCTTTGCCACAACAGACCTTGCTGCAGTCCTTCCTCGTGCAACGGTTGCCTTCCTCTATCCCTCGAGTATCGCCCGCGAGATCACTAGCCTTTGTACCTGGTTGGTTCCCTCGTAGATCTGTGTTACCT
>CAYHAT010000159.1:0-7834 GCA_964354675.1 uncultured Actinomycetota bacterium
CGCTACGCCGCTTACACACGTGAATACCTAGGTTGGGGTGTGTTCGCGCTGATGATCCGTCCAAAGGCTCTGCACGTTCAAGAGTGCATGCCCGAGCCAGATGTGGATTAGAGTACGGACTTAAACAGTCTTATTTCGATATTTCCCGATTAAATTGCATGCGATGATAATACAACGTTGGATCCGCTGAGGTCTTATGAGGTTATAGGGCTCCGGTTAGATGGACGAGTTGTTGGTTGGACATGGGATTATCGTAAGGTGACCACAGCAGGGGTCATTAGTTAATATCGATCATCTCTCCAACCCGGGGCGGGTATTTCTCCGCAAACTCCTTTAGGAGCGAGGGAGAGAGGGCTCGCAGGTCCAGCTCCTCCATGGGCAAAGCAGCCTTTCCCAGAGTTGAGAGGTAGGCCAGATCCAAAAAAGCCTTCTCGGGTTTGGCGATATAATACCCGTCCGCCATATCAAACCCGAAGAACAGGGCTGGCTTTATCTGCCGGTAGTCGACTCTGCGCTCGAGTATATCCAAGGCCTTGGTTTTGTTTGTGGTCGCGAAGGTGAGCGAATAAGGCACGAGGTTTAGCACCCCGAAGCGTGACAGGGCGGATTCAAAGGACAGGTAACAGGGGAAGTAGAGCTGTCCCGCTATTCTCTCGACTCTGGGGGCGGACCCGGGGATCACGTAAACGCCCCTCATCGCCCGCTGGATGGCCCCCCTTTTCACCAGGCGATGCAGCGAAACATGAAGGCTTTTCCGGTCCAACCCGATTAGCTTTTCGAGATCGGGCAGGGTGAAGAAGTCCTTGCCGGTCGCCTGGAGTTCCTTCATTAGCTCGACGTCCCTCATAACAGCTCCTCTATCACGCGCCGGTAATCGGACGGTAGATACTTTCCCAGGTCGCGCCTGAGCGTCTGCTTGGAAACGGAGGTCTCGGGTGGCAGATAAGGTATCTTGAGCTGCTGGCATATATACCAGACGTCGAAAAGATCCTTGGGCGCGGTACGCCCTGCCAGGCATGCGAGTTTGTCTTCGTACAATTGTTCCAGCGTTGCCACGTTGCCGAGAGCCTGGAGGGGGGTGGTCGGGGAGGTGATAAGCCTCAACCGGAAGCCGTACCCCTTGACCTGCCTTCTGGATATCTCGACTTTAACGCGGAATGGATGGGGCAGATAGGCCGGGCTTACCTTTATCTCCCAAAGGTACGTCCAGCGCTTCTCGGCAACGTCGGTGACGGAGGCCTCGGGATAGGGGCCGGCCATGCTTGCGGCTAACCGGTCAACCTTGCCCCGCAGCGAATCCTTCAGCAACGCGAAATCGAGGTCTTCGGAGAAGCGCGGAGAACCATAGGCCAGCCTCAAGGCGGTGCCGCCCTTGAATACGAGGTTCTTGCCATGGGGAGACTCGAGGAGGCTTTTCAGGAAAAGAACCTCCCAGTATTCCCGTACCACCTGGGTGACGTCGATCTTGAGGCCTTCCGCCAACCGCTCCGCAAGCGTCTGTTCCATTATGACTCAGTTTCTCTCCAGGGACTCCGCTATCAATAGTCCATGATACTTAACAATAATGTTAAGTTATAAAGAACTATAATGCAAGGCTAATTACAGGAAAATGCTGCACGGGTTCTTCCCGGAAATAATACAAGGCATATCTACAATAGCCGAAATCTAACCAAAACCGAATATGCATCGGTCATCACAACAAGATATGACAATACAATAATGCGCGGCTAAATACTGACCAATACTCTTGGATAGAGGGATGCAAAACCAAGAAACCTGCATCAGAGCCTGGTGACCACAGGATGGGGCCCAGCCTGGGCGGCTGGCTGGGATAGTAAGGGAGGAGCCCGGAAAGAAGTTCCTCCACACCCGCTGAGCTGAAGGGTCCGGATGTTCTTAAACATATTGCATTAACGGTCTACGAGAAAGATGGGGTTCGTGTAGCAATCGCCTTCCGCGTTGCTGCCCTTGAGCCTGACGTAACCGATACCCGCAAACTCGTCCGGAACCTTGAAAGGATATGGCATGACAATCTGAAGGCGCGAAGGAGGATTTTCGTCATCGGGGGGACCGACTGTCATGGAAAAGACGATTGGAAGGGGTGCAAGACATAAGGGAGGGGAAATCGCAACATTTGCCGGTGCCCTCAATGTTGTAAACCCTGTAGTTGTAAACACTTTCACCTTCACCTGCCGTCTTCTTCCACTTCTTGACAGCATAAACAAGTGGAAGGGCAGCAATCGGGTGTTGACGCTTGGTCCATCGTGTTATCTGGCTGATGTCCAAGGCAGAGTAGATGCTGTGGACGTGAGGGTCTCCCGGGTGCCACTTGTTCACGTCGAGCATCGGGTGTGCTGTTGATCCGCCGTTGCTCATTGTTAGCCTCCTTCCTCAAATATCGGGCTGCAGGCAGGTAGAAAGGAGTCCGACTAATCCGGTCAGATCTGTGATGCAGCCCCAAGAGCCATATGACCATATACTACCAGTACTCCCAAATAAGTCAAAAAATACCGATTAGGTTTTGTTCTGATGCATCCGCTTCGAGTAGACAAATTTTGAGGCAATGCGCCCGCTTGTGCCAGGTGGGCATATTTGTTAAATTATAGCTCACGTGATGGTTGGATTGGGCAAGAAAAGGGCACCCCGCAAAGATTATCCGTCACCATTTGCCCCGGGTTTCACTTGCGTGCGCAGATGCTCGGATGAGAGGAGCAACATGGCTATCCGCAGAGTTGTATTGATCGAACCAAAAACTCCCACTCTTCATCTATTCACCAAATGGGCCCTCCCGCGCCTGGGGCTTCCTATATTGGGAGCCATACTCAAGAAATCTGGCATTGAGGTCAAAATATACTTCGAAGACGTCTCCACATTGGACTGGGAGGATATCGGCTCCAGCGACCTCGTTGGTATATCCGCCATCGCGGCTACCGCAAACGAAGCCTATGAGATCTTACGACAAGTGAAGCAACAACGCGATACACCGGTCGTTTTCGGTGGGCCTCACACGACTTTTCTTCCCGGAGAAGCACTGGCCAAGGGGGCTGATTTCGTAGTTCGCCATGAGGGCGAAGAAACCCTGCCAGAGCTGATCGCCTGCCTGAATGGAGAGACCGATAAACCCATCTCTGACGTCAAGGGCCTATCCTACCGGGTCGATGGGAGGTTTCAACACAACCCGGACCGACCTCTTCTCAAAGATCTCAGTTCCCTTCCCTGGCCCGACTACAGCCTTATATGGGATTATCGGCAGCGCCTGCTTACCCCCATGCTGACCTCTCGAGGTTGCCCCTTTAATTGCAGTTTTTGCCAGGTTACCGCGCTTTTTGGTCGGGGCTATCGCTTCCGGGATACCGAAGATATCATGGCCGAAATGGATATGCTCTATCGGACTGACCCAAGGCGCACTATTTTCTTCTACGACGACAACTTCACTGCGAACTCTGCACGGACCAAAAGGTTACTGCGTCACATGATCAAGGAACGCTTGACGCCTCGCTGGTCCGCTATGACCAGGGTCGACGTATCCCGAGACCTCGAAATGCTCGAGTTGATGAAGAAAAGCGGATGTGGTTATGTCTATCTGGGGCTCGAATCGGTCAACCCAGAGACCTTGGAAAAGTATCGGAAAGGGCAGACCGTAGAGGACATCGCTCACGCGGTAAGACAGTTTCACCGCTATGGGATAAGCGTGCATGGCATGTTCATGGCCGGATCTGACAATGACAATGATCAAACGGTGTTCGATACGGTGCGTTTTGCGCGTAAAGTTCATCTGGACACTATGCATTTCACTATTATGACACCGCTTCCCGGCACCGACTTCTTCCGCGATCTGTCTGCCGAAGACCGTATCTTCGATTTCGATTGGTCTCACTACGACGGCCTCCATATGGTCTTCCGCCCGAAGAATATGAGTCCAGCCCAAGTGCAGCGAGGAGCCCTCGTAGATGCGATGAGAAAGTTCTATACCCCGTGGCAATTCTGCAGAGCGGCCTTACAGTTCCAAGGCCAGGTCATGGTGCACCGCATTTATGCCCGTTCCATGGTTGAATCCTGGTGGCGGCAGAACGGCCCATGCTTTAAAAAACCGGAATTGTACGATGCTCGTACTTAACAGAGACTACTATGATCCGATGGTAGCCCCTGTTTTAGTGTTATTGCCTGCGGAGCTTTTCATATAGTTCTAAGGTGTCCGGCGCAGGAGACACGTCATAATTCTTCATCAAGTATGCGCTGCATCGCCTGAAGGCTTCCTCGATACCCGCACGGTTCCCCATTTGGGAACATATGGTCATCTGCTTTCGGTGCAGCTCCTCCCGGCCGGGGTCCTTTGAGATGGCTGCCTCCAGGCAGGAGAGGGCCTCTTCCGGCTCCCCCCTTCTCAGGTGTTCGGTGGACAGATCTGCCAGGGCATCCACGTAGTCATCCAGCAGGGTCTTCCGCTCCGGCCAGCACCAGTCCTCATAGAGGTCTTCTGTAAGGAACTCTCCCCCGTAGAGGGAGACGGCATCCTCCAGGGTGCGGAAGTAGAGGTCGAACTGGCCTATCTCCTTGGCCTTTGCTGCACTGGCCAGCTTCTGTTTAAACAGCTCGGTATCGGTCCATCCCCCCGGTCCTAACTCCAGGCCGAGCAGCTCCCCCTCAGTCTTGAGATAGGAGGACTCCCCCCGTAAGGAGGTGGGTTCCAGTGTCTTTCTGATAGCAGATAAGGCTACGTTTAGGCTCTTAGAAGAGGAGGTAGGGGGGATCTCTGGCCAGAGCAGCTCCATTATCACCTCCCGGTGGATGAAACCCCTCTCCCGGTTGGCCGCCAGGTACTTCAGTGTGGTGAGGGCTTTTTTACTCCGGAAGTCCCCTCTAGATAGGGTAGTATCTCCCCGGTTTACTCTGAAGGGCCCTAGCATCCTTATGGTGAGGGGATCTACTGCCTGCCGGGCTATAGTCCTTTTCAGCTCTCTGGCTGCCTCTGCCACCTCCGGTATCTCGCTTCCGGCTAGCCTCTTCAGGTAGGGGGCTGACTTGCCACCTGCCAGGGTGAATACCCTTGCCATGAACTGGGTGTGCTGGCCAGAGGTGAAGAGGTCGGTGAAGGGGGAAAGGAGGTATTCGGTATCCAGAGTCATGTAGCGGAGGATGATGTCTTCGCCAAAGTCTTCTATATAGGCCTGCAAAGTGCGGTGGCCTTCCATCAGCTCGCCCGCAGCGTTTTCTAGGGTGAGGAGCAGCGAATAGGCTAAAGAGAGAGCCACTCCGCGGCTGCCCTCTTTAACCGCATCTAGTATAATCCGGACTTCATTCAACGCTTTCGCAATCCCCGTATCTTGCAATGAGTGTATGATCACTCCTAGCGCGGCGATGTATTTAAAATCCATAGAGTCCTTGGCAGCGGCCTCCACCCTCCGGTAATGCTTCATGGCCATGCCCGCGTCCCCGATCAAGCCGTAGGCATCGGCCAAGAACCACTGGGTGTACATAGACTCCCCACTATCAGCGTGCTTATCCGCAAGGGAAGAAGCGGTTGCGGCATCTTCCCGAGCCGCATCTATCTCCCCCAAATAAGCACGCGCCACTGCTCTCGCAGCGCGGTTGAAGAAAATCATGGGAGCTAGTCCTAGCCGTTCGCCCAAAGCCAAGCCCTTTTCAGCAGCCTCCCTGGCCTGCTCTGGTCGATCGAGGAAAGCATACGTACGAGACAGAAGGGCGTAGAGAAAAGGCTGAGACAAGGTGAGACCTGCGCCTTCCGGGAGCTTGTCCGCGCTCCGGAATAAATCGCAGGCTTGGTTGAGCTTGCCCTGCATGAAGGCAGCGCCTCCGGACCAGGTCAGCGTGCTTGCCTTTAGTCTCCCGGCCCCGATCTCCTCTACATGGGCAAGGACCCAGTCCAGCAGCGCCCGAGCCTGATCCGCTTGACCCAGGCCGACCTGTATCAGGCTTTGGCCCGCTGATTCGTAGTAGATGTAGGGCGATCCTTCAGGTATGGCTTCACGCGCTCGCAAGGTCATATCCAGGGCCTCTCCGGGTTTCCCGGTCACAGCATAATAGCCCGCCAGATACAGCAAGGCCAGGGCCCGGCCATAGTTATCTCCGGCCTTTTTAAAAGCCTCAGTAGCACACCGCTCCGCCTCGATGCCACGGTTGTAGTCTCCCAATATGGCTGCCGTCTGACCTATGCGCAGCAGTAGCCTGGGGTGGTTCCACAGGACGTCCTTGGGCAGATGCAGGATCTCGCGGTAGAGAAAGGAAACCCGGTTGGCCTTCATCATCTCACTGTCGATTCGTTCTAGGAGTTCCGCTGCCTGCTCATAGCAGGCAGCGTCCTTGTAATGGGACAGCATCTGTTCGGCATCTGCCTGACCCTCCCAAAGCGCAGCCGCTTTCAGGTGTAGATCCCTGATTTTAGCGGGAGAACAGGTATCTTGCAGAGTCTTCCGGAGGAAATCCCGTAAGCATGGATGGTATCGGTACCATTCGCCCCGGTCGTCCAGGGGTATGGTAAACAGACGTTCATCGGTTAGATGGGCCAGGACCTCGCGCGAATCCTCGATCCCTAGAAGATCATTGCAGAATTGCGGGTTCATGCGGGTGAGCAGGGAAGTATGGGCAAGGAACCCCCTGACCCTTTCAGTCTGGCTCTCATATACTGCCTTCGAGAGGAAATCCGATATCGCTGAAGGTGACCCACCCAGTGCCTTAATCGTCTCGCTAATCCGGTCGCCCTGCCTGCCTTTCAGGGCCAGGTAGAAGAGGATCAAACCCGCTATCCACCCCTCGGTGGACTCGGAGAGGGCCGAAAGGTCCTCTTCGTTTAGGGGCATCCCGAATACCTCCCCGAAGAGCGAAGCGGTCTCAGCGGCAGTGAAAACAAGGTCATCCTCATCGATCTCCAGTAGCTCCCGCCGTACCCTTAGGTACAACAGATCCAGGTTTAGTGCCGTGCGGCTCAAGATCAGAAAGTGGATGTTCGGGAGCATGTGATCGAGGAGGAATGCCAAGGCTTCGATGATCGGATTCCGCTCGTTTATCTCCTGAAAATCGTCAAGGACTATGAATAGCTCACCTTCTATAAGAGCGTCGAGTTCGGCCAGGAGAGTCGAAAGAACGGCCTTGCTTTGCTCCGCTACGTTCCCCATCGATTGTATATGTTCGAGTGTGTTCGAGCCGAAGGCATCATGTATGCTGCGCAGCCCTGCAATGATGTAAGTCAGGAATACGGCCAGGTCCCCATCCGATTCCTCCAACGAATACCAGACGAAGGGACAGCCAGCCCTCTCCAGAAAGGCCTCGGCCAGTGTGCTCTTGCCGTAGCCGGCTCCTGCAACGATGCAGGTCAGCTTCAGGGATCGTGCCCCATCTAGGTCCTCTAATAAGCGCTCCCGGAGTACGATCTCTGGCAGTCTAGGGGGGTACAGCTTAGTACAGAGTATGTTTGAAACGCCGATTCCTGAAGGCATCCGAAATCATACACCTCCGATTCGCCGGTCTCTGACCCAGAATGCCGGTTTTCTTAAGGGTAATATTTGGATGTCCCGGCTGCCAGTCCTTAAACCTGCATAGAATTCTGAATAGAGCTTAATAGTCCTATCGGCGGATGTAAAGATGATCGATCCAACCTCGCTTGGCGCATCTCCATCCAGCGGCTTGGCGAGCGTTCGTCTCTCCACCTATTCAATATCTCATTTTTCAAGCTGGTCCTGATATCCCTGCTGCGCAAGGTGATGTTCATCCTCCTGGCCTTGGGGGCCTTCTTCATCGTTGCCCTTATGAGGGGGACTCATATTAGATTTCTCTCGCGCATACCCCGGTGTCGTCCAGGCGTAGATTACCAAGGGCG
>CAYHAT010000160.1:0-7832 GCA_964354675.1 uncultured Actinomycetota bacterium
AAGGTGCTCGGAGGAGCTTGCGACGACGACCAGCCTTGTCACCGGGCTGGATTAGCAACCGCGGAAACCGTTATCTGGAGGCCCCGGGCCTAAAACACATGCATACGTCTGCGCATCCACACTGCATCGGGCGGTGCTATGATAGGGGAAATCGCTGGTCAATCCACTTATGTTCGGATGATGGGAAGACAGGTTATTCTCCGAGCGGTGTAGGCATATGGGTGAGAAGACGGGTGCTGATATCTACCCACACTGCTCGGAGAAGAGCCAGACGTTATGCGGAAGCGGGGAAGAGAAAGGCGACGCCGGGTAACCGCGATGTGAACGACATGATACGCGATGAGATGAGCGATGATGTAAAGGTCCGGCAGGAGGAAGAGGCTCCCGGCGAGGAGTTGGAGGAGGCGGCACCGCGCAGCGGCTGGCATCTTGCCGGGAACATCTTCGTGCTCCTCTGGCTCGGGGTGGGTCTCTATTACCTGGTGCCCAGGTTCATCGGGGACCAGGCGATGCTGGACGTGATCAAGAACGCCAACTTCCTCCTCATCCCCGTCGCCCTGGCCATCGAGACCCTCTCCATGCTCTTCATCTGCCGCCTCTACTACGAGGTCCTGAAGATGGGAGGGGGCGGGCTCTCGTTTTCCCGCATGTCCCTCATCTACATGAGTGCCTACGCCTTCGGCCACGTGGTCCCCGGGGGTAACGCGGGGACACTCTATCTGAACTACCGCGAGATGAGGCGCGAAGGCATCTCCAGGGGTCTTACGGTGAAGACCCTCTTCGTATCCTACATCGTCTATTCGGCCGCGATGATCGCATTGCTCGCCGCGGGCCTCCTCCTCTCTCTCTTCAGCGGACGCCTGCCTTTCACCTACAACGTCACCGCCATCGCGATCGCGGCGGGGGCCATCCTGTTCATGTGCCTGTGCGTCTATATCGTCAGGCGGCCGCCTGTAATGCGGCGCATAGCGACGTGGCTGCTGCGCGCCGCGCACCGCCTCCACCTCATGCGCGGCGTGGAGGAGGCTGAGGTGGATGAGCGAGTGATGGACATGAATGACTACCTCCTTTCCATTTTCGCGAACCGGAACAACCTGCTGCGTGCGGGGACCTATGGGATGGGCTTCTGGCTCATGGATATGCTCTGCCTGTATACGGTCTTTGTCGCCATCGGCCATCCCATCAACCCCGGGATCCTCCTGGTCTGCTATACCATCGCCGACATCTTGGGCAGCCTGCCCCTGACCCCCGCAGGTCTGGGCATCTTCGAGGTGAGCCTGGGGGCAACCCTCTATGCCTTCGGCTACCAGAAGGAGATACTGGCCACGGCCATCCTGGGATTCCGGTTTTTCAGCTTCTGGCTGTGTACCCTGGCAGGGGGCGTCTGCTACCTGGTCCTGCGCCTGCAGCGCCGCAGGGAGAGCCAACGCGCGGAGGAAGGCCGGGATGCCTGGCACGCCGTCCTGTAAATACGGTTACGCACCGAGAGGGGCGCAGCGACGTTCGAATGCCAGCATGTTTATGGGACGGTGCACAAGAGCAGCTCCTGCTGGTATCTGCAAGCCGGTCGCGGAACGTAAAGCGCCGGTCAGGCCGGTTGCTCCCCGGGGAGGACCAGGGGCAACGAAGTGGAAAAACACTTTAGACGAGACGGTCGGGCTTCCACTTGCTAGAATAACGTAAACGGTGGAGGTAAAGATGAGCATACTGGTCGTGGGTTCGGTCGCCCTGGATTCCATACGCACCCCCTTTGGTGAGGTAGATGAGATCCTGGGCGGTTCGGCAACCTATTTCAGCGTGGCGGCCTCGTTCTTCAACGACGTACGGCTGGTGGCGGTGGTCGGGGAGGACTTCCCGGCGGAGCACGTGGATTTCCTCGCGTCGCGCAAGGTGGACCTCAGGGGCTTGAAGAGGGTCCCGGGGAAGACGTTCCGATGGAAGGGGCACTACGATTACGACCTCAACGAAGCCCATACCCTCGACACCCAGCTCAACGTCTTCCAGGACTTCGATCCCGATATCCCGGAGGAGTACCGCGACTCGGAGTTCGTCTTCCTCGCCAATATCGATCCCGGCCTGCAGCTGCGCGTGCTGGAGCAGGTGCGCTCGCCCCGCCTGGTCATCTGCGACACCATGAACCTGTGGATAGAGACCAGGCGGCCGCAGTTGCTCGAGACCATCTCCCGCGTGGATTACCTGCTCCTCAACGATTCCGAGGCCAGGCAGTTGGCGGAGGAACCGAACCTGATAGCGGCGGGGAGGAAGCTGCTGGGGATGGGCCCGCGCAGGGTGATCGTCAAGAAGGGGGAGCACGGGGTGATCATGCTGGGGAAAGATGTCTTCTTCTCCCTGCCCGCCTACCCGCTGGAGACCGTTTTCGACCCCACGGGTGCGGGGGACACCTTCGGGGGCGGCCTGCTGGGTTCACTGTCTCGTTACCCGCAGATGAGCGAGGATGATATCCGCAGGTCGGTGGTGTACGGCAGCGTCATCGCCTCCTTCAACGTGGAATCCTTCTCCTGCGACCGCCTGCGGGACCTGACCACAGGAGAGATCGAGGAGAGGTACCGCGAGTTCACCGCCATGACATGTTTCTAGAAGTGGATGCCGGGGGAAGAATAGACGGGGATCGCATATGCTGGCAAGCTTTTATTTCAGCGGATGCGGGAATGGGCTGAGAAGATACCACCTGTTTAAGGAGGGGTAGCATGGCCGAGCAATATCACAAGAAGCTCATCGAGCCGGGAGAAACAGTCCTCTTCGACAAGAGGCACTCCCTGTGGGAGATCTGGAGGAATTTCGTCATCGGGGCGGTGTCGATAGTGGCCCTGTATCTGCTGCAGACCAAGTTCAAACCCGGGCCGTCGGCCGAGGGCTCGACGAACTGGGGTTACATCGTCCTCATCAGTCTCCTGGCCCTGTTCTTCATCATCGGTTACGGGGCCTGGCCGCTGTGGAGGCGGCGGAAGCTGACGGAGCGGCGCAGGTTCTTCCCCATCGCCATCATGGTCGTGGCCGCGGGCGCCTGGGGGGCCTTAATGTGGTTCCGCAACGACGAGGACTTCGCGAGCATCTGGAGCACCATCGTGTGGATCGCCTTCGCCGTGGTCATCATCGGCTGGCTCATCTACCCCATCTTCGCCTGGTTCTTCGCCCATTTCGTGCTCACCGACCGGCGCGTCATCCTCTCCCAGGGGATCCTCAACAAGAGCACCATGGCCATCCCCCTCGAGCAGATCACCAATGTCAGGACCAGCCAGAACGTGTGGGAGAGGGTCTTCAAGTACGGCGACGTGGAGATGGAGAGCGCGGGGGAGTTCGGGCAGCAGACCTTCACCAACATCGGCCGCCCCCTCGATATAAAAACGCAGATCTTCGAGCAAAGGGATCAGTTAAAGGAAGGACAGGAGTCGAGGCACGGGCACGAGATGGCCGTAGAGATGGCGGCGGCGATGCAGACATCCCCCGCGCAGGCAGCCCCGGCGGCGGCTCCGGCCGCTGCAGCGGGCGCGCCCAGCGTGGTGGAGCGCCTGGAGAAACTGACGGAGCTGCACAACAGCGGCGCCCTCTCCGACGAGGAGTTCCAGAGGGCGAAAGCCGAGCTGCTCGAGATGAAACACGGGGATGCGGAGCCCGGACGGGATGCGGCACCGTCGGGAGAAGGGGGCACACCTCCCTCCGTTACGTGACCGGGGTGACCCCAGAAGGTCTGGCAACGCCGGGTGAACATCCCCGCATCAGCCTGATGCACGCATGAGCCGCAGCCCAAGGCACTCAGGTTGGAAGGGCTTTGGGTGAGGGAAAAACGAAGCGGGGGCAGCCAACACGGCGGCCCCCGGATTATTCGGCTTTGTTTTTCAGGTTCAGACCGGCAGAGATGACCCGGTACGATCAGTCCGCAAGCTTCCTGCTGAGCTTGTCCACCTTCTTCTGGGCCTTGGCTCCCGTTTTATCCAGCTTCCCGAGCTTCTTCTCCAGCTTGCCCTTCTCCTTGTCGACCTTGATCACGGTCTTCTCGGCCTTCTTCAGCTTCCTGGCCTTACCCATTACCCACGTCCTCCTTTCGAATCAACATGATTTATCAGCCATGTACTAAAGGAGTATATCATTATGGTTCTTCTGCGAGAAGTGTGTGCGGTTGTTATCACGAACGAATGGTGGACCGCAGCGCGTAAGCGCCAGCGCCCATCGGGACGTTGCTTCCAAACACGAGAGTATGTAACGCGAAAGCGCGCTGACGCCCGTAGGGCGGCGGCACGGTGCCAGCGCTCTTCCGGCCCGGCGACAAGGCTGGTCATCGTCGCAAGCTCCTCCGAGCACCTTGCTCGCCGGGCTCGTTGGTCTATATAGCAGGTCTACACCCGGGCGCTCTGATTTCTTCCTGGCAACATGATATGCGCGTTTTGAAACCTTCCCAGGGTGATCGCTGCAACCGACCCCGTAGTTCCCCGGGCATCTGCGCACCCACAATCTGCTATGCTTTTACCTGATGAGTGGGAAAGGTCTTGTAGATTATCACATGCATACCATCCGGTGCGGGCATGCCGAAGGCCGGTTGGAGGAATATGCAGCGCGGGCGGTCGATGCCGGCCTGCGTGAGATCGGCTTCTCGGACCACTTCCCCCTGCTGCACATGGAGGATGCGACCTTGAGCATGCGCCTCGACGAGCTGCCGGTCTATGTCCAGGAGGTGGAGGGATTGCGTGCTGGCTTCCCCGGCCTGCCGATCCGGTTGGGCATCGAGGTGGACTATCTACCGGAGACCGCGCCGCGTTTGCCCTCCCTGCTCAACGCCTACCCCTTCGACTACGTCATGGGCTCCCTCCACTTCGTCGACGGTTGGGGATTCGACGACCCACGCTATACAGACGGCTATGAGGGCCGCGACCTCCTCGCTCTCTGGAAACGCTATTTCGAGCTATTGGGCGAGGCTGCGGAGAGCGGCCTCTTCGACATCCTTGCCCACCCCGACCTCATCAAGAAGTTCGGGTTCCGCCCCGACGCGGACGTGCGCCATCTCTACGAGGCCTGCCTGGACCGGGTGGCTGCAGCGGGAATTGCCGTTGAGGTGAGCACCGCCGGATTGCGCAAGCCGGTGGGAGAGATATATCCCAGCGAGGACTTCCTCCGCCTGTGCCTCGAACGGGATATCGCCGTGACCCTCGGTTCGGACGCCCACCATCCCCGGGAGGTCGGCGAGGGTTTCGAGGGAGCACTGCGCCTGCTGCGCCGGGTGGGGTACAAGGAGTTGGCCGGTTTCAGCGGCCGCAAGAGGTCGTCTTTCGAGCTGCCGGTCTGAGGGAAGATGATCTGGGTGTGCCTCGAGCCCTGGCTCTTGTCCCGCTCACCCTGCGGAGAGGACCTCCATGGTGATCCTCTCCACCTGGTCCTTGGTGAAGGGCTTCTCCAGGTAGTCGTCCACACCTTCGCGCCGGGCCTGCGCGATGGTCTGGGGGGAGGAATAAGCGGTCATGAGGATGATCTTGATCTGCGGGTACTCGTTCTTGATGATGCGCGCCAACTCGATGCCGTCGATTTTCGGCATACGTATGTCTGCAAGGATGATGTCGGGAGGGTCATTCTTGACCATCTCCACGGCTTCGGCCCCGTCCTTGGCCTCCTGAACGGAAAACCCCGCCTTTTCCAGCCAGCGCGATACCAAGTGGCGAACACCCTCGTTATCGTCGACGATGAGCAGTTTGGCGTCAATCCCGTTCATGACTGACTCCTCGTGTTGGTAGCTTTAGGATGAAGGTGGTTCCCAGGTCCTGCTGTGAGCGTACATCGATGTCGCCGCCGATGTCCAGGAGGATTTTCTGTACTATGGAGAGGCCTAACCCGGTGCCTCCCTCCTTGGTGGTGAAGAAAGGCTCGAAGACCGATGGCATTATCTCAGACCGGATGCCCGTCCCGGTATCCTCTACGCGCATCTCCACGAATCCATTGCCGGTATCGTGTGCCCGGACGGTTATCACCCCTCCTTCCGACATGGCCTGCATGGAGTTTTCCAGGAGGTTGAAGAGGATATGGCGCATGTTGTCGCGGCTCATCATGACCGGCGGCAGGCCCTCCTCGAAGTCCCGAACGACCTTCACGTTATCCTGTTCGTGCGTGCGCAGGAAGTCGGTTATCAGCTCGGGAACGCTCGACTGCAGGGCAAGAGCCGCTTCATCCCCGACGGGGAAGGGCGACTTGCTGAAGGTCAACATGCCCGATATCCACTGGTTGCTCAGCGTGGCCTCACGCTTGATCATCGTGAGCAGGTGCTTGTGGTCGGGGTCGCTTTCCTCTCCCTCGAGCTCATCGGCCAGTCCGATGATGGCGAAGAGAGGGTTCTTGACCTCGTGGGCTATCTTGGCGGCCATCTGCCCCAGGATGGACAAGTGATCCTGCTGCCTCAGCCGCGACTCCATGTCCTTGATCGCCGATATGTCCATGAACACGATAGCTGCGCCCATCCGCTCTCCCTTGGCACGGTGGAGGGGAAAGGCGTTGAAGTTGAGCGTCAGTCTCTTCCCATCGGGTCCGTCTATGACCATCTCGTGACGGCGGAAGGTGCGACCCTCCTCCATGCACAGCCGGAAGATGGACTTGAGGAACGACAGGGACTTGAACTTCTCCCTCTCTTCTACCAGGTCGTTATAGTTGACGCCTATGACCTCCTTGGACTCGATCCCCAGAGCCCCCGCGGCCTCCTGGTTGAAATAGATGATATCGCCCTCGTTGTTTACGACCAGCACGCCGGCGAGCATCTCCTGGATGAAGTGCTCGGTGTATTCCTGGGTGTCCGCCAGCCATTCCAGGGTCTTCTGGCTCTGCTGGTAGAGATCGACGTTGATCATGGCCACCGCCAGTTCGTGGCAGAGGCTCGCGAGCAGGGCCACCTCATCCGCCTTGTATTCGTGCTCCTCGTAGGAGGCGGTAACCGCCATGCCCACCATCTGGCCTTTGGCCTTCAGGGGCATTATTATCTGCGACTTGGGGCTTTTTCCCTCGGCATAGGTCTCCATGGCCTTGGGGTCTTCCGGCAGGTTCTTGCGGATGACGGTCTGGCCGTTCTGGAACGCCTTGCCCACAGCCCCCTTTCCCACCTGGATCTTCAGGCCGCGCACCGCCCTCTCCTGGAAGCCGCGGTGGGAGAGTACCTGCAAAAAGTTGAGGTTATTGTCCGGGACCAGCACCACTCCTATCCCGGAGCTGGTCAGGGCGAGCATCACCCCAAGGATGTTGGCCACCAACTCCTCCAGGTCGAGGGTGGAGCTGACCGCGCTGACTGCGTCCGCGAGTATGCCGAACCTCAGGTTGAGGTCGGTTATCTCGTCTATATATCCTTTGTTCTGCTCGCGGTAATGCCACCACTCGAGGGCCAGGTAGATCCCCAGTGCGAGTATGCAGGCGCCCAGCACGCCCTCGATCACGTAACCGATGGGCGAGGAGAGGACGGCGGAGACGGCTATTATCCCTGCCACCAGAACGGTGATGATGGCCACCAGGAGAGGCATGAGATAGCCCATAGGCTTGCGGCGTACTTTCTCCTCAGCGCCGATTGGAAGCCCTTCCTTTTCTTTCATAGCATACCTCTAGTCCCTACTCCCTCTTTATCGGCAGGAAAGCGTCGGCTTTTAGGGGATAATCGGACCTGCGGGAAATAGAGTGAAACCTGGTTAAGGCTTAGGGAGCAAACCCCACCTATAGGGACCGGGAATCACGGGTCGGTTGAGGTGTTGGATAAAGGGCAGCGAAAAGTGCGTATCCGACCGTAAGTAAGTAAGGTTCTTCTCCGAGAAGGGCAACACTTTGGGGTCAGACCTCAAAAATTGCCTCTCATGTTT
>CAYHAT010000161.1:0-7783 GCA_964354675.1 uncultured Actinomycetota bacterium
CGAGGAGGCGAAGCCGACGCGGCAAGCTCGATTGAGTATTGCATTTCGATTGATCGCTCATGTCGCAGCGGAGCGAGACCGTTACCTGGAGGCCCCGGGCCGGAAGAACACTGCTCCAGGCCGATAAACCACCCCTATGGGACAAGGTTTACCTGCATGTGGGCGTGATTCCCCTCGTCCCCGGTGTAATAAGTGCCGATGTCGCTACGGAAGTAGCGTGAGAGGGCGCGTACTCTCCCCAACACGGTCTCGCCTGCTGCCAACCTCTGGCCAGGGCTCACGTTCGTCTCGACGTGTACGACGATCACCCTCAGGCCGGGATGCCCATCGGGGATGATAGCCACGCGCTGGTCGGGATATGAACCGTAGAGGGCGTAGGCCTCCACGCTGTCCACCACGCCGTCCACCGGGGAGAGCACCGCGCATCCGGCCTTGGCGCCCACATCCACGGCGGTGGTCGAGAAGGTGCCGCGACCGCGCGAATCCTGCACCCAGTAATAAGGATCGCCCCAACGCCCGGGCGTCCAGCCCGGGAAACGGGCCCGGGGATTGTCATCGCGCATGCATCCGCCTTGCGGCACCATGACCCGGGCGCGCGCCGGCTCGTTGTGGATATCGTACTGCGAGGCCTCGTGGAACATGATCCCGACCGTCTCCTGGTAGCTGATGGGGCTGGTCAATGCGAGTCCCTCGACCTCCGCAAGCGTATAGGGAGCGGGGGAAGAAGGGCTGTGGTAGTTGAAGTACATGGGGCGCTCCGCCACCACGGGCAGGTCGCTCTCCACCACCAGGGAGACGTCCTGCCCCTCGCCCACCACGTCGGCCACGTTCAGGGTGTAGCGGGATGCGGGCGGGACGGGGGCTGTGTGTTTGAACTCGTTTCCCGCGGGGGTGAGGAAAGAGATATGCAAGTTGGCGGCCTTGTCCTGCGGGTTCATCACGCACAGCCAGCAGTCGAAGCCTTCCCGCGTGCAGCCCTCGGCGAAATACCATGTGGTGGCGGGGGTGGTGACCCCCGCGGCGTCATGGCCGCCCGCGCGATTGCCGTGGTAGTTGAAGTACATGGGGCGCTCCGCCACCACGGGCAGGTCGCTCTCCACCACCAGGGAGACGTCCTGCCCCTCGCCCACCACGTCGGCCACGTTCAGGGTGTAGCGGGATGCGGGCGGGACGGGGGCTGTGTGTTTGAACTCGTTTCCCGCGGGGGTGAGGAAAGAGATATGCAAGTTGGCGGCCTTGTCCTGCGGGTTCATCACGCACAGCCAGCAGTCGAAGCCTTCCCGCGTGCAGCCCTCGGCGAAATACCATGTGGTGGCGGGGGTGGTGACCCCCGCGGCGTCATGGCCGCCCGACCAGGGGTATGAGGAGGCAGAGAATGCCGGGGCCAAGGGGCCCACTGCCACGCCCAGGACGAGCAGGGCGGCAAAAAAAGCGGCGGCCATCCTTCGTAACATCCCTATCTTCTTCTTCCATTGGCCTCCCACTACCTTCCCCGGACTTTTTATAACGAACCCCCGCATATGCTGAACGGCGAAGAACCGCGCACCGTACCCGTCAACGTACGGCCGCAACGCGCCGAAACAACATATTATAGAGGCAGAGGACTTAACGGGCAGGGGCGCTGTAGCGAGGAGAGAGCGGCTAGATATGGAACTGGAGCGCCGGCTTGCTGGGATTCTCACCATCTTGGCGGTGGTGGCTATCCCCGCTACGGCTTTCATCATCCATCTCCCGCACGGGCAGGAGATCGACTACTCGGTGCTTTACCTGGCCCTGGCCGCCTTGACCGTGCTCATAACCGTGCAGAACATGATCCTCTTCTATCCGAGCAAGCACGGCAGGCTGTTTCCGCGCGTCCCGCCTTTCTTCATCGGGGTCGTGTTCTTCTACTTCATCGTCTGCGCGATCATATATTTCAGCGGCGGCTTGGGAAGCTCCCTCTACTACGTGGCGCTCATCGGTCCCATCGTGGCGGGGATATCCCTGGAGCTGCCCCTGGCCACGGCCAGCACCTCCATCCTTGCCCTGCTCTACATGATAGTGGTCTTCACCTATAGCGACTTCCGCCTTGAACAGGTGCAGCCACTGGCCTTTAACGTACTTTACCTCTACCTGGCCTGCTTCCTCGCCAACCGCCTGGCCCTGGAGCTGCGCCGCCAGGAACAATCAAAGGACGAGGTGGCCAACCTGGGAGATTTTATCCGCAGGTTGGAGAAGGCCAAGTCGGAGTTCGTATCCATGGTCTCCCACGAACTGCGCACGCCCCTGACCTCCATACACGGTTTCAGCGAGATCCTGGCCACTAAGGATATGGAGCCCGGCAAGAAGCAGGAGTTCTACCGTATCATCTTGAACGAATCGGAGCGCCTCTCTCGCCTCATCACCAACCTGCTCAACCTCTCCAAGATCGAGGCGGGGATCGAGCTTAACCGGGAGATGGTCAACCTGGCCGACCTGGTCGAGGAAGACATGGAGTTCTTTCAATCCCAGACCGGCGAGCACGAGTTGAAATACATGGGGAGCAGCCAGCTGCCGCAGGTCTACGGTGACCAGGACCGCATTCACCAGGTGATCAAGAACCTCCTCTCCAACGCCATCAAGTACTCCCCCGCTGGAGGGCCGGTCGAGGTGGAGACCGGCGTGGAGGGCAAGTACGTCACCATAGCCGTGACCGACTACGGCATCGGTATCCCGCCCGACGAACTCCCCCACATCTTCGAGCGCTTTCGCCGTGTCGAGAACAAGGAGCTCTCGGGGATCACGGGGACCGGCCTGGGTCTTGCCATCGTGAAGCACCTCGTTGAACTGCACGGCGGGAAGATCACGGTGCGCAGCGAGCCCGGGCAGGGGAGCACCTTCACCGTCTTTATTCCCATCAGGGGGGTGTGAGCGGAGTTGTACAGGCAGAACCTCATGCGCATGCTGGGAGGGTTGATCTGGATCACGATACCCATCATCGCCCTCATGCTCTTCCTCCCACACGAGGTGCCGATCCAGTATGAGATCACGCTCCTCCTCCTCTTCTGCGTTCTGCTGGTAAACTTCTCCACTATGCTTCTACCCTTCAAGGAAAGTCTGCTCAGCCAGCATCTCAGCCTGTTCATGAGCCTTTACAGCTTTTCACTTATCGCTCTTATCTGCGCCGCGATCCATTTTACGGGGGGTGTGCGGAGCCCGCTCTTCACCTTGCTGCTCCTGGCCACCGCCTTCAGCACCAGCCTCTTCTCCTCCCTGAAGGCCGCCGCCCTTATCTCCTGTACATCGGTCGTGGCCTACCTGGCCACCCTGCTGGTATTCTCAGAGCTCACCTCCCAAGACATCCAGCTCATCTGCGCGCAGGTTTTCTTCATCCTGTTAACCTCCTTCTTCATCAACCGCCTCAGCGTCGAAAGCCGCGAGCAAGCGCAGGAGAGGGCCAAGGCAATGGAGGAGCTGCGTTCCCTCTCCCAGATGGACCGTGCCGCCTCCAGTTTCGTGTCCGCTGTGAGCTTCGAGATGCGCACGCCCCTGACCTCTATCCTGGGATTCAGCGAGATGCTCGTATCCAAGCAGCTGCAGACGGACAAGGAACGGGAATACGTCGAGATCATCAGCAGGGAGGCGGACAACCTGTCCAGGCTGGTAGAGGACTTACTGGACATCTCCCGCCTGGAATCGGGTAAATTGCAGTTGAACCGGGAGGTCGCCAGCCTGGATCACCTGCTCGAGATGAGCCTGCCCGTTCTCGAGCAGGTATGCGACCCCTCCCAGGTCGTCGTGAACATCCCCGCTGACCTGCCAGGCGTCATGGTCGACACGCAGCGCATGAAGCGCGTTTTCGATTCGGTGTTCGGCTACGTCGTGAGGAGGTCCGGACGGGGCACCGAGGTGAGGGCTTCGGCGAAGACGGAGGGGCAGGAGGTGGTCATCACCCTGAACATCCGCAACCGCGAGGCCGCCGCCCCTCCCCAGAACGGCAGCCGTATCTTCCCTCCCCTGGGAGCGCCCGATAAGGAGGACCTGGAGTTGGCCATGGCCCGCAGGATCGTCCTGGCGCACCGCGGCAGCATCAACCTCATCCAGACCTCGGGAGGGTGGTTCACCATCGTTCTGCGCCTGCCCGAACTGGCGGCCCGAGACTTCGTGACGGCGTCGCCCACCTCTTTCGGCACTTTCGAGGAGAATCCCACCTGAAACGGTCCGGAGTCCTAGGTCTGAGGTATTCCACTCTTTGTGCATCAAGCGCGTTCTGTTATCGTAATCACATGGATGAGCACTATGTCGATGTCGTGGAGGGACGCTGCCGCATCTGCGGGGCTTCCACGCAGATACTGCGTCTCACTGAGTTCAACCTCAAGCTCTGTGAGCCGTGCTATCTCCGATTCTTCGAGCGGCGCGTGCGACGCGCCCTGGAGAAGCACGACATGCTCTCGGAGGGGGACCGCGTGGTCCTCGCGGTGTCGGGAGGAAAGGACTCCACCGCCCTGCTCTTCGCCCTGCGGCGCCTGGGGGTGGTCATGGGGTTCGAGCTCTCCGCCCTCCATTTCCATCTCAACATGGGGGACTATTCCGACCGCAACCTGGAGGCGGTGGAGGAACAAGCGCGCGTGATCGGAGTGCCCCTGGAGGTCGCGCGCATCGGCGACCTTGGGCTGCGCGTGGCGCGCGTCAAGGGTTGGCATCCCTGCGCGGTATGCGGAGCCATCAAGCGCTCCCTGCTCAACCGTGAGGCCCGCAGGATGGGGGCGACCGTCGTCGCCACCGCCCACACCCTGGAGGATGTCCTCCTGTTCACCTTCAAAAACCTGCTCTCCCGCAAGTTCTACGTACCCCAGCCCGTCCTTCCACCCTCAGGCAGCCTGGCCCGCAAGGTCAAGCCCCTGATATATACGCCGGAGAGATTGAACCTCGCCTACTGCCGTTTAAGGGAGGTCCCCGTCTTCGAGGAGAAATGCCCGGAGTGGACTCCCCGCGGTCACTCCCTCAAGGAGGTCTTCGAGCACATGGAGGAGGTCATGCCCTCGAGTAAGCTACAGCTCCTGCTCTCACTGCAGGAGGCCATCCCCGGGGAGGAAGGGGTGGATGCGAGCCCGCGCGAGGGGTGCGCGCGCTGCGGCGAGCCAACCTCCCAGCATCTATGCGCCCTGTGCCAGCTCGCAGACTGGTTCGCCAGGCCGAGACGCGTGCCCGACCCGGTGGACCTTCCTACCTGAAGGCGAGTATGCCGGGAGGTTGATATTGAGATCGTCGACAAGCTCGAGGAGGAGACGCGCCGGCGCCTCATTCACGAGAACGCCCTACGGCTCCTGGGACTATAGGGCGGTGCAGGCACTGCCGATATTCCAGGCGAGAAAGCAAGGATCGACTTAAGGCATGCCCTCTACTTCGTCGAGGTCGAGGGGAAAGAGAGGTGAGTGGAGATGTCGACCTGCCCTGATTGCGGCAGAGATATTTCGGACGACGCGTCTTTCTGCCCGGCCTGCGGTGCCACTATAGCGGCGGCCGCGCCGGGAGGCGGCGGCATGCCTCCACCCCAGCCGCCGGGACCGCCCGCGAGCACGGCACCGATCCAGCCGCCTGGGCCGCCCATGGGAGCACAGCCCCCTTACGCGCAGCAACCCGCGGGGGCCCCCCCGGCTCACGTACCCGGGGTAGTGCCCCCTCCGCCTCGCAAGCAAAAGACGGGGTCGGGCTGGAAGGTCGCCATCATCATCGGAATCATAGCCATCCTCCTCATAGGAGCCGCCGGAGCGTTCCTTGCCCTGTTCGTGTTCAAGGCGGTCAAGGCCCCGGTGGACGTCACCAACCGCTACATTGAGGCCATCAACGACGGAAACGCGCAGGAAGCGTGGGACTTGCTGCACCCCAGTTCTCCTATCAAGCAGGAGTTCACCTTGAGCTCCTTCGAGTCGGAGATCGTTGATACAAGCATTAGATTGGAGACATGGGACGCCAACGAGGTGAACGTGGAAGATTCCCGGGCCAGGGTGAAGGTGGACATGGAGGACACCGACGGTACGGAGTTCCAGGTGGTCTTCGACCTGAGGAAGGACGGCGACGACTGGATGGTGTACGACTACTCGGTATCTGACGACGAGTTGTAAACCTCGGCGCTCTTCCGAGGCATCCCGGGGCCGAGGCCTGCTTGCAACCGGGGCCTCACAAGAGTATTTCTTCCATCGGCCTGCGGCTGCGCGGTTCGGGGTCCTCCCGTGAATAGCCCAGGGGGAGGAGGAACAAAGGGGGGCACTCCGGGGGCAAGGACAGTATCTCGGCGACCCGGTCGGGCAGGAAAGCCCTCACCCAGCAGGTGCCCAGCCCCAATGAAGCAGCCGCCAGTACCATGTGCTCCACGGCGATGGAGACGTTTATCAACACGTTGGTCAGATTCCTCTCCTCGATATCCGCAGCTCTCTCGGACCGCAAGGTGCGTATGAGCATGGACAGGGAGGGTTTTACCGCCCTGGTCCTGAGCAGTTCCATGCTTCTCTTGGCACGGTCCCCGAAGGCCTCGAAGTCGGCGCAAGCCACGATGACCACCGGCGCCGTTTCCACGAACCGCTGGTTGAACGCCGCCTCTCGCAGCGCTCTCCTGGTCTTTTCGTCCGTCACTACCTTGAACCTCCACGTCTGAAGGTTGCTGGCCGAGGGGGCCAGGCGCGCCGCCTCCAGTAGCTCGTCGATGATCTCTTGCGGTACGGGTCTGTCCTCGTAGCGCCTGATGCTCCGCCTCTTACGGATAGTCTCCATTACCTCCAACTCGAGCACCTCCCGGATCTACCATTGCATGGATCAAGCGTATGGCGATGATGCCGTTATTGTACCGTTCCTGCCACAGAAGAGTGCGGTTTTCTCGCAGATCTGCCTGCCTGTCTCGTATTTCGGACCGGCTGTCTTTGGGGTTCACGGAAGATCCGTACCTGTATATTGGTAGACTCGCTGCGTCAAGGCGTCCAGCGCCGGACTTCTACGGTTGATGTTCCAGCTCGAGGTGGAACATAACCCTCTCTACCAATGCGTCTATACCGGCGCCCTTGGATACGAAATCGCTTGCCCCCATCTTTTTCAATTGTTCTATGCTCTGCCTGCGCGTGAGTACGGAGTTGACGATCACCGGTATTCCGCTGGTGGTCTCGTCCTGCTGCAGCCGTTTCAAGATCCCGATTCCGCTGCGGCGGGGCATGTGGATGTCCAGGATGATCAGGTCGGGAAGGACCCTCCGCGCTATCTGCGCAGCATTGGTGGCATCCAGGCAAAGATGTGTCTTGAGGCCTTTTCCAGTGAGTATTATTTCGGCTAACCTGGCAATGGAACGATCGTCTTCGATCACCAAGACTGTTTTCTGGTTCATCAATAAGAGTATAGCCACGCGGCTCATAAGAGGTCAAAAGGGGCGGAGATGCAACATCTCGCCCCTCTTGAACAAGAAGTCTTGGCCGACTTCCTTTTCGCCCCCGCGGCCTCGGTCCCCCCGCCTGCACGGGACCCCGCGGTACCGGGTTTACCCCCGCCGCAGCCCTCGCTTTTCAAGGTACGAAAAGGCTTCTCAGATCAGGCCGCTCCCATCCGCCTCTACCGTGACCGGCTCTCTTCACAGATCATGCTGCGAAGTGGCCTGGTCCCGACGCGGGGAGTCCGGCTGCCCGAAAGACGCCAGCAGAAGGCTTATCTCTTCGCGGCCTTCTTCGCCGGCTTCCTCGCGGCCTTCTTCGCCGGCTTCCTCGCGGCCTTCTTCGCGGGCTTCTTGGCTGCCTTCTTCGCCGGCTTCTTGGCTGCCTTCTTCGCTGCCTTCTTCGCCGGCTTC
>CAYHAT010000162.1:0-7255 GCA_964354675.1 uncultured Actinomycetota bacterium
AGGCCAACACCGACCTGGTGGTCCTGGCGGACCAGATGGTCTTCAGGGACAGCGTGGTGGACACCCCGTACGGTGCGCCCATGGGATATCCCGTCGCCAGCCCCTCCGGCCACCTGGATGACATCGAGGCATCGGGGGTCGCCGTCTACAACATGGGCGGCTGGAAGGATTGCTATTCCACCGCCGCCCTCTCCTTCCAGGACACCCTGAGCAACGAGAGCAAGACGCTGATCGGGGATTACGACCACACCCAGGGTTTCGAGGGCTCCGACATCGAGTGCGTGCGCTTCTTCGACCGCTACCTCAAGGGCATCGAGAACGGCATCGACGAGGAGCCGCCCTTCTACCTATACACGACGGGGAGCGACGAGTGGGACTTCTACGAGGAGTGGCCCGTTGACGGCGCGGAGATGACCCCCTGGTATCTCGACGCCGGTGGGGTGCTGAGCGATTCCAAGCCGGCGGCGGAGGGAACCGCCTCCTACACCGTCGACTACACCACCAGCAGCGGCCCGCAGACCCGCTGGCTGGCTATGACCGGCGAGCCGAGCGTGTACGAAGACCGGGTGGCCGAGGACGAGAAGTGCCTCACCTTTACCACTGTCCCCCTGGAGGCGGACCTGGATGTCACCGGCCATCCCGTCCTGCACCTGTTCGTGTCCAGCACAGCAAGCGACGGGGATTTCTTTGTCTACCTGGAGGACATCGACGAGAACGGTTACGCCCAGTACAAGTCCGAAGGCCAGCTGAGGGCGTCCATGCGCAAGCTGGGGATGCGTCCCTGGCTTCCCGAGCTCCCCTACCATCCCTGCAACCAGGGCGACGTGCAGCCGCTGATGCCCGGCGAGAAGGCGGAGCTGGTCATCGACCTCTTCCCCGTCTCCCATTCATTCGCGCAGGGGCACAGCGTGCGCGTGTCGCTGGCCGGGGCCGATGTGGACAACTTCCGGACTCCCGAGCTTGCGCCGGCCCCGACCTGGACGGTCTATGAGGGCGGGACGAACGCTTCGTATGTGGATATACCCGTCGTGCCCTCGGATTAGGGCCCTTGGCATGCGGTGAAGGGACGTCATAACGGGCTTTAGAAAGCGCGGCGATGGGGAATAATATCATGTAAATCGGCCCTGGAGGTCGTGGCGGGTCATGCTCTCCGGGGCTGGTTATCGATTGTGGATGATCCGAAACGGCCCGGTTACGACGGAAGTAAAAGGCCGCACCAGAGATCTGGAGGAGCACATGGGCGAAGGGTTTCCTGGTTTTACGAAGAAAGCGCGGGAGATACTGGAAGGGACTTCCAACTTGGAGGACATAGAGGACTACCGGGAACTCCTCTGCACCGACTGCGCTTTCTACCACCACGGCGAGGAGGAGAACGAGGAGTGCGGCAGCTTCCTGCTGCTCAAGGCCCTGCTGGAGCGCAACGCCTTCGACCTGGAGAAAGCCCTGCATGAACTCGAATAAGAGCGATGCGGGCGGGAAGCGCTACCTGAGATTGGGCGGGGATCTTTTCCTCAAGGCCCTCGAGAAGCCATGCGTTTACAGCGTCGAGAGCGACGACCTCTACGAGCTCTCCCCGGAGGCTATGGATTTCCTGGCCCGCTGTGACGGGGCCAAGACCGCGGTGGAGCTGGAGGCCGAGGAAGACTTCCTGTCCTATTGCCTCGAGGAGGGGGTGCTCGAGGTCCTGGACAGGCCACGGCGGAGAGCCATAGTGGTGGGGCGTAACGAAACGCCCTCCCTGCGTTACCTGATGGTGGAGGTGACCGACCGCTGCAACCTGAGCTGCCGCCACTGCTACCTGGGGGATGCCGGCTCCACGGACCTGGAATGGGAGACGGCCCGGCGTATCCTCGACGACTTCGACGACATCGGCGGCCTGCGCCTGATGATCACCGGGGGAGAGCCCACGCTCTATCCCCACTTCGAGCTGTTGAACCGCGAGCTGGGGGGCCGGTCCTACCGTAGCGTGCTCATCACCAACGGGACACGCATGGACGGCCTGGATCTAAGGGGTCTGAACTTCAAGGAGATACAGTTCTCGGTGGACGGGCTGGAGGAAGGGCACGATCTCCTGCGGGGCAAGGGCGCCTACCGTAAGGTCATGGGGGCCGTGCGGGGCACCCTCGCCGCGGGCATCGACGTGTCGGTGGCCACCGTGATCCACTCCCGCAACCTGGATGAACTGGAGCGCCTGGGAGAGACGCTCTTCGAGATGGACGTCTTTGCATGGACCTTGGAATACCCCGTCGCGTGGGGACGGATGGAGCAGAACCGCGAGCTCATGCCCGAGCCCGAGGCCGCGGCCCCCCTCTTCGAGATGGAATGGGGATGGGGCGCTCACGAGGGAGCCGAGGGATACGCCTGCGGGGCCCATCTCGCCGATGTCGAGCCCGGTGGCCGCCTGGTGAAATGCGGCTATTACCGCGAGGCCGACGGCGGCCACGTCGGCGCGGAGGGAGGTTTGCGGCGCGCCTGGCTGGAGCTTCCCAAGATGAAGATGGAGGGTACCTGCCTGCAATGCGACATGCTCGGCGATTGCGGCGGGGGGTGCCGTTTCCGGGCCGAACTCATGGCGGGTGCGGGTGGACCGGACCCCTTGATGTGCGCCCGCATGGGCAAAGATGGGGTCAGCCGTTCAATCGACACATAGAGCCAGGCGTCCACATAGGATCAGCCTCCCGATCCGATTCCCGGCGTGATGGCCTAGGCATCAACAGGTTGACGGTTGCGGTTTATCGGAGATGAGACCGGTGTATAATGTTGTTTAGTATCACACTACCAAGGAGGTGGTGCAATGAGGATCACGAAGATCCCCAGGCGCAAGGGCGGCACTTGCAAGTGCAATAAGAGCTGTGGCTAGAACGCCCTGAGCATTGAGGGGGCCCCCGGGCCCCCTCATCCTATGGGGTCCTATGGGGTCAGCCCTCCATTTTCCACAATGGGGGTCAGGCCTCCACAAGCTATCGCATTTTCTGCTGCCTCGATCTCTTTCTCGACTCGCTTATCCTTCTCCATCAAGCTCTTGACTCGCCGGTAGGATCCGGAGACTCCCGAATGGCCGATATCTCCTATCATCTCCGCGATCTCACCATTGGAGGAACGTGTATAATTCCTCGCCAAATAGATGAATAACCTCCTCGCGTTATTACAGTTCTCTCTAGCAATACATGAGTTCCTCTTCAGGTTCTTTAGCCCGTAATGGCGGCACACCTCTAGATAAATTGTGTTAATGGATGTGCGCTCCAGGAGCGTCTTCTTGCCCGTTACTTCACCGGAAGTGATGCTCCGCTTGTGCTTGGCGATTGCTACTTTCACGAATTCCTCGTTGCCCAATATCGCCTGGGCTATGACTTTATCATGCGGATATGGATATTCTTTATCCATGTCCACCTCAACGAATTCTCTATACCTCTGGAGTGATTCGCAAAAACCAGGCCCGAAATAGTCGACTACCCATTCCCTCTTTAACCAAGTCGCTACCTTTCTGCTATGCAGGTAATACCTATAGCCCGACCACTTATAATCGGACGGCTTATCCGTCAATGCTGCTTTGACCGGGTTAAGATGAATGTACTTGCTGACTGTAAGGAGATACTCCTCTATATCTACCAAAATCGCTTTATATCTTCCTGCGAAGATATGCCCTTTTAAGCCCTTCCTTGCCAAATAACTCGCATACGATGACAGCAGGAAGTGCATGAAGGTAGGTAGGTTCGCTTCTTGGGTGCGTATAAGCAGATGGTAATGATTACGCATCAAACAGTAGGTGAACACATCCACTCTGTACTTATCAGCCCCGTCCCCCAATAGCTTCAGGAAATATCCCTTATCCTTGTCCTCGGGAAAAATGAATTCATCGAGATTCCCCTTTGAGAGTATGTGATATGTTGCTCCTTCAAACTGGATTCTTAACGGTCTAACCATATTATATAAGTTTACTATATTATATAATAATGTCAACATAATAGAGATCACGGTATATGCTCTTGGGGAGGAGGGTGTAGAAAATGGAGGGCTGACCCCTGGTGTGGAGGGCTGACCCCCTATGTGGAAAATGGAGGGCTGACCCCTGGTTCTTCTACTAGGATCTTCCAGTATTTCTTCGGCATGCAGCTTGCCTGGAGGCGGGGGTTGCGCCTCTCGGCGACGGCGATGGTCTTGAAGTACTTTTTCCAGAGGCCTTGACAGAGATCCTCCTCCCCGCTCAGTCGTGGGTCGAACCCCGGCACCGCTGCAAAGGCCAGCTTCCCCCACCGGTATACGGCGGCCTGCTCCCGGGCCAGGTCGTGGATCATCCAGTCCTGGTCCCCCATGCGGCTCAGGAAATGTTGGGCCACCAGGCAGAGCACGTCGCATTCCGATTCCATGGGTGCATAGTAGAGACCTCCCTCCAGCTGGCGGAACCTCAGGAAGCCGTACATGCGGTGGGCCTCCCGGCCCGTGCACCTGCTCATCCCGTGCACGGCATGCACGTGGTCGTCGCCCAGGCACGCATCGACGTCCGCCCCCAGCTCCCATCCCAACCACAGGTAGCGGTAGATGTGATACTCCGCCTCCCTCGTCTCCGAGAGGAAGGCATAAAAGGACCGCCGCAGCGCGCGCGGGGATATGCGCGAGCAGACATCGCGGGACAACTTCTCCGCCCGCTCCGCATCCGTCTCCACGTGGACGGTGTCCGCAAGGAGGCTCTCCTGGAAGGCCTCACCGTCGGCCCTGATCTCGTCCGGCTCTTCGCCCGTCTCGCGCAGCACCTGCAACACGGTGAGCAACCCCTGGAAGCTGCCATCGTAGACGAACAGGCCCGGCACTCCTACAACTCCCCGCTCGCGCTCGAGAGCGCGTCCTCCACTCCCGGCAGGGCACTAGCAGCAGTGAAGAGCGCCAGTTGGTCCGGCCGCCTGGCCTTTTCCCCGCCCGGTTGGAGCAGGGTGCTGATGTTGCGCCTGATGTCCTCCCCGCTCACCCTCGACCCCGAGAAGTACTTCCCACGGCAGGTGATGAAATAACGTGCGCGCTTGAGCACCACGCCTATCTTCCTCAGGTCGTCGAAGTCCAGGGAGTGTACGCGCCGGGCATAGACGATCCTCTTCGCCGACTTCACCCCCAGGCCGGGTACCCGCAGCAGGGTCTCGTAGTCGGCCCCGTTCACCTCTACGGGGAAGAACTGCGGATTGCGCAGGGCCCAGCCCGACTTGGGATCGAGCTCCTCGTCCAGCTGCGGTTGTTTTTCATCCAGTATCTCGTCGGAGGTGAAATGGTAGTGACGGAGCAGCCAATCCGCCTGGTAGAGGCGGTGCTCGCGCAGGAGAGGCGGTCCTTCCAGGCCGGGCAGGCGCGGGTCGTCTGACACCGGCACGAAGGCGGAGTAGTAGACCCGCTTCAGTTTATACCGGTTGTAGAGCCCCTCCGCGAGCTTAATGATGCGCAGGTCGTTCTCGGGCGTCGCCCCCACGATGAGCTGGGTGCTCTGCCCCGCCGGCACGAAGGCCGGGGCCTTCCTGAAGTGCTTTCTCTCCTCCTTGTTGCTGCGTATATGGTCGGCCACGTCCCCCATGGGCCCGAGGATGTCCTCCTTTTTCTTGTCGGGCGCCAGCAGGCGCAGGCTCTTCTCGGTGGGGAGCTCGATGTTGACGCTCATGCGGTCGGCGTAGATGCCCGCCCGCCGGATGAGCTCCGGACTTGCGCCGGGGATGGCCTTGAGGTGGATGTACCCGTGGAAACCCTTCTCCTGCCGCAGTTTCTGCGCCGTGAGCAACAGGCGCTCCATGGTATGATCCGGGCTCACCCAGACCGCGGAGCTCAAAAAGAGGCCCTCGATATAGTTGCGCCGGTAGAAGTTCATGGTGAGCTCCGCAAGTTCATCCGGCGTGAATGAGGCGCGCGGCCGGGCTACGGAAGCGCGGTTGGCGCAGTAAGCGCAGTCGTAGATGCAGTGATTGGAGAAGAGTATCTTGAGCAGCGATATGCAACGCCCGTCATCGGACCAGCTGTGACAGACGCCGAAGCTGGTACAGTCGCCCAGCCTCCCCTTGCGGCCCGGCCTTCTCACGCCGCTGGAAGAGCAGGAGACATCGTAACGGGCTGCGCCACCCAGGATCTTTAGCTTCTCCTCCACATCCATAGCTGTACCGCTTCCGCGTCTTAGCACACTTATCCATCATTAGTATGAAGGGCGGTGATGACAGGGAGCGCAGGTGGCGCGGGGGAGGATATCGCCGTGGCTTTTCCCGTCCAAGTGGCATACATGTCCCAGCAGACGGGTAATATAGAGATGCGCAGGTTTCGTTTGGTTCCGCGAGGAAACCGGAGGTGAGGCAAGGCGGCCATAAGGAGCGACCTGTTCAGCATCGGGGAGTTCACTCAGCACGCATTGTCGAGGGGCGAACCACCTCGGGCATGAAAAACGGGGGTTGACTCTCCTCTTGGGGGAGGCTTGATGCTCGAATCGTAAGAGCAATACCGATAGAAAGGAGCGCGACATGGATAGGAAGATAGAGCTGGTGGAACAGCCCGCTCAGCTGGTGCTGGGAAAACGTTTCCGCACCTCCATGGCTAAGTTGCAGGAAGACATCGGCGCGGGTTACGGCGCTCTCTTCGCCTACCTGGGGGAACTGGGCGAGTACCCGAGCGGGCCGCCCTATGCCCTCTATTACGGCCACGATTTCGACCCCGAGGACTTCGAGATGGAGCTCTGCGTCCCCGTGAACCGCTTGTTGGAGAGCAGGGGCGACATCGTGGCACGGGAGGTGTCCGGGGGGCTGGCAGCGGTCACCATCCACAAGGGACCTTACGGCGAGATAGAACCCGTCTACGGTGAACTCGACGCCTGGATCAAGGAGAACGGGTACCAGAATGCCGGTCCCGCCCGGGAGGTATATCTCAACGATCCCAGCCAGGTGTCCGAGGCCGACCTGCTCACCGAGGTCTCCTTCCCCATCGCCAAAGCCTGACGGTGCAACAGGGAGGCATGACATGGACCTTGTGGATGACTTGAAGGCCGCAGCGGGAACTGAACTCTTCGGTGTGGCTGATGCCCGCACCTACGGAGAGAAGGCCCCGCCCGGGCACCGCCCCACGGAGTACCTGAAGGACGCCCGTTCCATCGTGCTCATGGCAGTGCGCCTGCTGGACCTTCCACTGGATGAGCTGCCCACCACCCGCAAGGAATACACCGCCAACTTCCACATGGCCAACACCAGGCTGAACCACGCCCTTTTCGACGCAGCGGGATACCTGCAGGCAAAGGGGCACAAGG
>CAYHAT010000162.1:7265-7759 GCA_964354675.1 uncultured Actinomycetota bacterium
TTCCCCATCCCCTACCTCGAGAGGCCCGGCTGGAACCTGGATAAGAGGCCGGCATGGATGCTCAAGTTGCTGCGTCATCTCGTTACCCTGCCGCGGATACATGAGGCCGTGAACGCCAAGGTGCTTTGGGAGAACCTGTCCTACCGGCACATGGCCGTAGAGGCGGGCCTGGGGGAGATCGGTGTCAACAATCTCCTGTTGACCCCGGAGCACGGGGCGCGGGTGCGCTTCGTGTCCCTGCTGACCGACGCGGAGCTGCCGGTTGGAACCCCGCGCGAAGCCGTCCTCTGCCAGCCCGAGCGCTGCGGCTATGCCTGCGTCAAGGCGTGCCCGGCGGAGGCCCTGGACCGCGACGGCAGAGGGACGGACAAGGCGGCCTGCCTCAAGTATTACATCAAGCTCGGGCTCCCCGGCATGAGCGGGGTGCGCTGTGGCCTATGCGTCGCGAAGTGTCCGGTTTATCGACCCCGCTTCCGGGAAGGACTGGAATAAGG